>JAJYRT010000093.1 GCA_021793945.1 Thermoplasmata archaeon | reverse complement strand
TCTTTGTTTCACTGCCAGGTGACCCGGAACTTGCATGGCTGTCATTCTGTACGGTGATGCAATCCCTTTCCGGAAATGGGAAAAAAATCTTTTATTATTCCGGTGGAAGCGATGAAGCATCGCCTCCTGCCGTCATGGAAAAGGGAATGTATGTTTTGGTAAGAGGTCTTAACGGAAATGACCATTTCGGAATGTTTGCCGAAATGCCCAACTGGACAGAGGAAGTGGCTAAAAAGATCGAAGATCTCGGCCCGCTGATAGTCTTCTATGCTTCAGCGTCTAATGAAAATCGCATGATTGTTTCTGCTTCCGAATCCGGTCGCGAGGTGCATGATTCATACCTGACAGCTGGCCTGATTGGCCTGGCATGTTCACTCATCCTGCTGCTTTGTTCTTACCTCAACACAGGGGTTGAAATAACATTAAGTAACTTCTCATGGATCTCAGTATTTCCAATAATTTCAATCATTCTTTTCATCTCTTCAGTGATTTTCCTCGCACTTGGATCCAAGACTTCCAGGAAGGGGGTAATGAAATATGTCGGAACATCAGTTGTGCTCTTTCTTCTCGGAACATTCGGCCTTATCATCATTGTTGTATCCCTGACTTCCCTCACTTCCGGGAAAATTGAGTCCACTTTGTCGCAGGCACTTGTCTCTAGATTTTTTCCTATTGTTAAGTACACACTTGTTTTCATGTCCGTGTTCATCTACATTCTTCCCATCCTCAGGAACGATCTTCACAGGAAGTTTTATGAATTTTCAATTTCCATAATTTCGCTTTACTTACTTCTTGGTGTTTTTCTCCCATCCAAATACATTGAGATAGGAGCGCCACCCCATTACCTCGTGATAGGCAGATATCCTTCTCTTTTACAACCGGCATTTCCCGCTTCGCTGTTAACCGTTGCAGTCTTTCTTATGGTGATTGGAACAACTCTCTACACCCAGATCAGGCTTCCTGCCTTAAGAATCATGAAACCAGGAGAACAAAACTTGTCCGACAATGTCGCACATGATTGAACCAATAGAATTATAAATTCATTGACGGTTGTGGAAACCATGAGTTACTCATCTGAAATCAGCAGAAACAATCCCGGCCTCTTCATTTTCATGGTGGACCAGTCGAGGTCCATGAGCCACAGGATAGGAGGCAGCAGCAGGTCAAAGGCCGTGGAAGCGGCAGATGCAATTAACAGGCAGATTGCGGAGATAATAAACAGGTGCACGAAATCCGAAGGCGTCAGGCATTATTTCGATATAGGAATCATCGGGTACGGCTTCAAGAGGGGCCAGGCGGCTTCTCTTCTGTCCGGGGCTACCATAGTCCCAATCACTGACATGGAAGGAAGGATACTGAGGACAGAAAACCAGAAACAGGTCATAGACGATCAGGAGGTTGACTACGAGTTCCCCATATGGTTCGAGCCGGTTGCGGCAAGCGACACTCCAATGGTGCAGGCTATACAGTTGGCAATCTCATGGGTGAAGTCGTGGGTAGAGAATCACAGGGAATCATTCCCTCCCATCGTGATCAATATTACAGACGGTGAGTCAACGGATGGTGACCCATTAACATCACTGGCCACGCTCCAGGGGCTCTCCACCTCAGACGGAAACGCGCTCGTGTGGAACTGCCACCTGTCGGAGAGCAAGGTACACCCGGTCTCATTCCCTTACGCTGAGCATCAGCTGCCCGAGGACAGGTATGCAAAGATGATGTTCTCCATGTCTTCCGAGCTTCCCGAAGAAATGATCGCAATTGCAAAGGAGGAGTACGAGAACGTATCGCAGGGCGCCCGGGGATATGTCTTCAACGCTCAGCTCGAGGACCTGATTAAGCTGCTGGACATCGGTACAAGAGCCGTATCATCGCTGATGAAATGATCAGTGTCAGGACCTATCGCCTTCCCAAGCTAGGGAACAGCGACGAAGAGTGTGAGGATGCATTCTCCAGCAATGGGAGTTTTTCAAGGATGGCCATTGCGGATGGTGCCAGTGACTCTATTTTCTCGGGAGTATGGGCATCTTCTCTTGTAGACGAGTTCGCACGAATTGAGGGGAGGCTGTATGACGACACGGGGCAGGTTCTGAACCAGCTGATCACGGCAGCGCGAAATGCATGGTATGACAGGATAAACTGGAAGAAGCTCAGCCTATTCGTGAAAAATAAAGCCATAAAGGGGTCCTTCTCAACTTTCCTTGGCGTTGAGATTGAAAAAACACCAGGAGGATACGTCGCTCATGCTTCTGCAGTCGGGGACTCCTGCCTGATCATCAGGAATGATGGGGCGATACATTCAGTACCCATCAATGTACCTTCGGATTTCAATTCAACCCCTCAGCTTATATGGAGCGGATATGGTGCGCCTTTCAGCAGGGAATTCAAGTGGAAGAAACCTGTGATGCAGAAATTTGCGTTCAATTTTACTGAGGGTTCTACTTTCATGCTGGCAACTGATGCTCTTTCAAAGTGGATGCTTGAGCACAGGAAAGATTCCTGGGAAACGCTCATTAATGCAGAGAATCCCAGTGCATACTTTGATCTCCTTAGGAAAAGGAAGGAGATGAGGAATGATGACGTTACCCTTGTGATTATTACCTTAGACCCCTGATACGTATTGGTTCGATGCCCTTCCACAGTGGATCCATACCCGCGGCCTGCGACAGTAAGCCCGCAAGTTTCCTGGTCCTGCCCCCGATGGACTTCAGATCCCTGATAACAGCGGAGTCTTCATGGTTCAGGAAGTCACCTGAAGAAAATATGAGCTTGTCACCGTCGTTATCGTTGTATTTCCAGAGTTCAGGGTTCCTAGAGATCCCGTACAGGGAGAGGTATATGACAAGGACAGAGAAATTGTCCAGGTCTTCGGAATAATGGTTTCCCCTTGCAGGGTGCTGGAAATGCTCATGCCCCTTTTCAGGGGCAATTCTTCCACTGAATGGCGGCACGTACATCCCGTCGTAATCAATGAGTGTAAGTTTTCCGGAGTCACTGACAAGGATGTTGTCGCCGGAGAGATCCCCATGGGCAATTCCATATTCATGCAGAGTAATCATCGTGTTGAGGAACTCATCGGCGAGCCTCTTCATCAGGATGGATGAGTTGTAGTTCTTCTCAATGTAGGAGTTCAGGCTGGTGCCTTCGATCCAGTCCATCCTGAGCACCGGATAGTACTGGCTGGGCTTGCTGATCATCCGGACAGCGGAAGGCAGGTAGTTGAATCCCACAAGCATAGGCAGGCTGATCCCTGAGAGATAGCTGCTAATGAAATAGTACCGTTCCGCAAGGTCGAAGGCAGCCCGCGTGAAGCACTTCAGGGCATAATCCCCTGAATCGCAGGTGATCTTGAACACCGTTCCAAAATTTCCGGATCCGAAGATATACGACGGTATCTTCACGTTCCGGTTGCGGACGAGTTTACCTTTCTTCAGGTCGGAATAGGAATCGGAGATGCTGAATGCGAGATTCTGGAGTGACTGTGCATAGGATGTCGAATTGGGCCAGGCACGCACGGTGTCAGCATGGAAGTTATCAGGAAGTTTGATCAAGCGGTTCCTTATCCTCTCAAGTTCAGAATTAGCCCTTGTTCCAGGTTCCAGAGTGCTTTCTGCAGGCCTGCTTCCCGTGAATGAGAAATCCTTCAGGAACTTTATACCGCCGGATCCGTATACTGCCACGGAGGAAAGGAACTTCCCGGGCATGGGGACTGTCAGCTCGACCTTGCCCTCGCCGTCCCTCATCCTGCTCCTGTACATCTTTGCCTGTCCATTGGGGTAGAGGACTGCGATCTCAACCTTCTTCACGTTCTCCCTTGTCTTTACGGACACTACCTGGGGCTTGTTCATCTCCACGTCTTCCTTGTAGTTGACCGTGAATTCAGGGTCCGAAGCAGTATCCTGTTTTTTCTGATTTGTTGAGGGCATGCCAGTGCCTATGGCGTATAACGTAAGTGGTATATCAATTAATCACGCATTGACATCATGTCACAAATATACACTAAAAAATACCAGTATTACCAGGAGGACAAGGGTCAGCTCTGAAGCAAAAAGCGCGACCTTTCCTATGACAAACTGGGCAAGTTTCTCATGTGCGTATGTCTCCCCGTCAGCTGACTTTGACCTGTAGCTTGAAACAACGGAAAGTTTCGCGGAATACCTCATTATGAATCCTTCTGATATGACCGCATAAAGGACCAGCATGATCCCGAGTATGAGGTCGAAGCCGAAGTTGTGCAGGTGACCCAGGATGTTCTGCACCGTGAATACCGGAAAAATGCTCAGGACAAAATACGCGACCGTTGTTGAGATCCCTATCGCCCTGATGTAAATAGCCTCCCTCCTTATGAGGGGGGCTGTCGCGGTCAGCACTTTCGGATCTGCGGTTTTCATGAATGGATAAATGACAAGAGGGAACATGGCGAATGATGAGAACCAGAGTACCAGGAGAACGATCTCCGAGATAAGGATCGAAAGCTGAATGATGGTGCTCATGATTTGATATGCATTGGACTATAAAATTTATTGTCCTTCTGCAGCAGATAATCCGATCCGGATTCCTGGGCTAAATTGTTTCATATATTCAGACCCGAAGTGTATGATAAGTCACAACGCTGAGGATACATGCGAGTCGGATCAACCAAGGCATTGCCACGGATGCATTGCACGAACGTGGTCAGGCGAGGCGACGGAAAGTGACAAGCAGCTTACACAGAGGCTTTCCGCGTAATCTTGGCTGTTATCTCGCTGAATATCTCTTTCATCTTCTCGTTCCTGGTTACTATGGGCACCCCTTCGTCCGCAGTTTCCACCACATCCTGTGAAAGCGGTATACGCCCCAGGAATGGTACATTGTGGTCCTTTGCGGCCTTCTCTCCCCCGCCAGTCTTGAAGATATAACTTATCTCACCGCAGTGGGGGCAGACAAATCCGCTCATGTTCTCAATGACGCCGAGCACCTTAATCTTCATCTGATCTGCGAAATTGATGGCTTTCCTCGCATCAAGAAGTGCCACGTCCTGTGGCGTTATGACAATGACAACACCCTCAACCTCAGGCACAATCTGTGATATGCTGAGTGCTTCATCTCCCGTTCCGGGAGGAAGATCGAGTATCACGTAATCCATGTCTTTCCATACAACATCCTCTATGAACTGCTGTATTGCCTTATGTCTCAGGGCGCCTCTCCAAACCACGGCAGTTTCTTCTGTTGGAAGGAGGAACCCCATGGATATAACTTTGACACCGTATTTTGTGTCAACTGGAGAAATACCGCTCTCGTCTGCGTATACCTTTTCCTTGTCCACTCCCAACATCTTTGGATCGTCCGGACCGTTGATATCAGCATCGATCACGCCAACCTTCAGCCCCTGCTGTGCAAGGGTGACTGCAAGATTTACCGCTACAGTTGACTTCCCCACACCTCCCTTTCCGCTCATCACCATAATGGTGTGCTTTACGCCCTTGTATTTTGTGGACTTTGGCGGCGGACCAACAATCGGCATTGGTGGAGGCTTGTTTACCTTAATCGTACCGGATGGCATAGACCGTAATTGTGCGTCCGTATTTTATCTTTCAGGGCATTCTTGGCGTCCGATGCAATTCATTCGGGAAATCAGCTGATCAACTCGGGGTCCTGGGAGTCAGGAGCAAGGGGCAGGTTCATCCTGGACACTGCAACATTTATCCCTACGCTGATGAAGGCCAGGACTACCATTATGAGGAAGACGCCATTCCAGCCAAAATCGGGAACCAGAACCGATGATACAAGAGGACCGATGGCATCTGCCGAATTGGATATCAGCCCCATGCCAAAGGCGGCCGATCCCATTATGGCCAGCGGAAAGACGCTTCCGGTGGATGCCCAGTAATTCGGCGGGAGCATCATGAGGAACGCATTTATCATGACTGCAAGGACGAGGTAGTAATATGACACATCTCCTATCAGTATCATGAGAAGTGCGCCGGCACCCATCATGGCGTCAGCGACTGCCATTATCTTCAAGCGGGAAATGAAGATGTCCCGGTTGGTCCTGCCTTTAGCGGACCAGCGATCCCCGATAATTGAACCGATAAAAGCTGCTATGAATCCGGTTATTCCCCATACAATGACAAGATCCGTAGTTTCAGGGCCGCTATATCCAAGGTGTTCAGAAAAAGCTGGCAGAAAACCCCCTATGCTGAAGAGAGTCCAGGTCACCGGAATCTGAACAACTCCCATTATCCATGTCATTGGGTTCTTCCATGCACCCTGGTGCCTCGATCTCTTTGCTCTCGTCATGGATTCGGACTGTGTCTTTGAATCCCTTGCAAAGACAAAATAGATGATTGCGCCTGCAAGCATGACAAATCCCGTGACGTAATACGCATCCTGCCAGCTCATTGAGCTTAACAGTCCGGAAAGTATCCCTCCTGCTGCACTCCCCAGCGTTATAGCTCCAAGCGTAAATGCAAGAGACCTGGCCCTTTCAGACGGACGGAACCATCCAGACAGCTGTATGGAGAAGAGGGCCAGCATCATTATCATGAGTCCCTGGAAAAATCTAAGGGCCACCAGAAACTCAAGGCTGCCAGCCACGGGAATAATGAATTGCGGGACTATGAGAAATATCTGTGCGACCAAGACTCCAGTCCTGATTCTCGCATCAAACAGCCCTCCGTGCCCGAGGAAAAACGCAACAAAGAGCCCTATTGAAAACGCATCCACACCATACGCATCGACTGTACCCTTTCCGACTCCTATGGTCTGCGCGATTGAGGATGAAACTATGCTGAAAGCAGTGAGCGATATGAAGCTGGTTGTCATAAGTATTCCGGCGACAAGGGCCATAACCCACCTGTATGGGGAAGTCTGTTCTGCCGGAAGGTTCTCACTGGCATGCATACAAGGCATCGTAGTAGGTCATCTGTAATAAACCATCACGTTTTTCTCCCTATGATGAAGATTTGGGCACTGCACCTGTTTCAAGCCTTTTCATCAGGAATTGCGATATGTCCACTACCGTCCCGTCCTTCCGCAGGTTTGGAGCATCAGAGCGGGAAGAGAGGCTCCAAGCTCGATCCGTACAGGGGGAAAATAAAGGAGTTCACCGGGAAGTACAAAAGAAGAAACGCACAAGGTATCACGGGACTGCTATGTCTCATGGAATGGCAATAGGTATTCAGTGCCATGGATATACACCGGAAGGGAGACATTGGTGCCTGAGAAATTCACCCTGAAGATACAGG
>JAJYRT010000092.1 GCA_021793945.1 Thermoplasmata archaeon | reverse complement strand
CCCTTTCCCTATCCTTCTGAGTCCGATTTGAATTACTTTCTGGAGATATAAACCCGCAAGATTTTTAATATAGTTGTATATCTGCACACATCGACGCGGATTTTTATGAGCAGTGATGAAAACTTTGATGTTGTGGTGGCGGGAGCTGGTTTATCTGGTAATCTTGCGGCAACTATGGCCGCCAGGGCTGGCCTCAATGTGCTGATGGTTGACAGGAATTCACAGAATGAGGTGGGCAAGAAGACAGTCTGGGGGTGGACTTGCGGGGATGCCGTAGCAGGAAGCCACATTGATTTTATTACAAAGAAGACGGGTGTTTCATTTTCCAGACCGGAACTTGACAGAAGAGTGGATGGTGTTTATGCATTGTCCCCAGATCTTGAGACTAAATTCATGTTTGATGGTGTAGGCTATACTCTGGACCGGCCTGAATTCGAATCAAAACTGCTTGACATTTCGTTGAAGAGTGGTGTTCACTATATCCCGGAATTCGAGGTTGAGGCACCGATCATAGAAAACAATTATGTGAAGGGCATCAGGGGAAAGAACAAAGCAAAGGAGATCAAGACATTTACCGGCAAGGTTGTCATCGATTCACTGGGCATTTCTACTGTCATCAGGCGTAAACTGCCGGAGAACCCTTATGTCGACAGAACCGTGGACATAGACGATATCGAATCAACCGGGAGGTATATCTACGAATTTGAGCTTGATCACGAAGACCTGAGATATTATGATCCGGAGAATGCCCTTATCCACCTTAACAATGATCTTGCGCCAGGAGGATACGGATGGGTCTTCCCCAAGAGCGGAAAGCGTATCAATATCGGCCTCGGGGTGCAGAAACGCAGCCTCGATCTGAAGAACAAGAAGACAGGCAGGAACGACAACCTGCAGTCCCTTATAGATAAATACGTCAAGTGGTGCACAGTGTTCAAGGATCTCAAGGTCTTCAACAAGAATAATAACGGAAAGGGAAACTGGTCGGTTGCCGTCAGGAGGCAGATGGAATCCCTTGTGTTCAACGGTTACATGGGAACGGGGGACAGCATGGCGATGCCAAACCCCATAAGCGCCGGAGGAATCGGTCCTGCCCTCATATCAGGAGTGCTCGCTGGTGAAAATGCGGTAAGGGCGATCGAAAACAAAGACGTGAGCCTGAATGGACTGTGGCAGTATAACGTGGATTACAACGAGGCCTATGGCAAGAGAACAGCAGGAATGGAAATATTCAGGATATACCTGCAATCTCTTGACAATGACATCCTGAACTACGGAATGAAGACTTTCCTTACAAGAAAGGAGGCTTCTGACATAACATTGGGGCTTATACCTGAACTCAGCATGGCTTCAAAATTCATGATGGTCATGAAGGGAGCGAGAAACATAGGGGCATTCAGGAACCTGGTTTTTGCCGTTAAGAAAATGCAGAAGATGAACCAGATTTATGACAACTACCCAAAGAACCCGGCGGATTTCATGAAATGGAGACCACTTGTTACCGAGGAGATAGAGGAAGCAAAGAAACGCTTTCCACTTTCCTGAACTGACAGAACTCCATCGCAAGCTGGATTACGATTCCGGATCATAGTCTCGGAAGCCATGAGGATTACGTTTGGAAGGTGTGATTGTTGTATGACGTCATAGTGGTTGGTGGAGGGCCATCCGGATGCGCTGCATCAAGGAGAAGTGCTGAACTTGGGCTCAGCACCTTGATGGTCGATGGCAAAATCGAGATAGGATCACCCCTGAGGGATTATGAGATTCTTTCCAGGAATGGCCTGGAGAGGATGGGCGTAGGGGTTCAGAAACACTGGATAAATCGACCGCTCCGTGAAATTCGTATATTTGTTGACGAAGCCAATGCATCAATCATTCTTGACGATATGGAATTTTACAGCGTCGAGATGGATAAGTTTGAGAAACATCTTGCTGCCCTATCATCTGAAGCGGGTGCCGACATACAAATTAAAACAGAAGCCATCTCTCCTGTGCTTGATTCGGATTCAATAACAGGTGTCAAGTTAAGGACCGGCCAAACAGTCAGGGATGAGAAATGCCGGGCTGTTATATTTGCTGGAGGGCTGGACTCCTCATTCATGAGAAATCTGCCTGAACTGGGGATTTCAAGAGGAGAACGTGTTGCAAAGAGTTTTCAGTACAGGGTTGTCGGGAATTTTGAAAACCGCAAAAGCATTGACATTTACCCGGGTGGAGATTTGCGTTCACTGTATGCCGTGATACCCAAGGAGGATAGTATAGCCAACATCATAGCACTTGGACTGGACAATGACTTCGATCCCGTACAATCTATTTCTGCCTTCATCAACAATACCCTGAAGATCGGTAGATGGGGCAGCCTGCAGGAAGTGTCCGCGGAAATAAACCGCATAAGTTATCCAGAGAAACTTGGGATGCCTGGCCTGCTGGTTGCCGGTGACTCCACTGGGATAAATGCTGACTGCTGTGCGATGGGCATAGAGAACGCGTATGTTTCGGGAATGCTTGCTGCAGAGACCTTAAACCAGATGCTTGTTTCAGGGACATTCGACCTTATCACGGAATATGAAAGAAAAATCAGAGAAGTGCCCAAGAACACACACAACCATGGGTTTATGGATAAGATCGCTGGAATGGACAGAGAAACTTTGAAAATCAGGCTGGAATCAGGATCCAACTTTCATTTTCGTGGCCATGGGAGTTTGCCTGACATCTTAGGAAGCATACTCTAGTTTGACTTCATAAGTTCTTCTTCCAGACCGAAGTTGCCGGCCTTCATCTGTGATCGAAGCATTTTCTTGAAACCCCTGTTTCCCTTCATCAGCTTCAGGTTGTTCTTCATCCCCTTGTATTCCTTGAGAAGATTCCTTACATCTGCCTCTGTTTTTCCAGATCCCCTGGCAACACGTGCTATCCGTTTGGAGTTTATTATCTCGGGGTCCTCCAGTTCACTGAATGTCATTGAATCCATTATGACCCTGTAATTGTAAAGCTTGTTTCCGGCGTTCTCCACATCCGCCTGGTTTATTTTTGGACCACCGGGAAGCTTTGATAGCGGAAGTGAATCAACAAGTTTCTGCAATATTCCTGGCTGTGAGAATTTCTCCCAGACATCGTACATGTCCTTGAGGTTGAACTTCCCCGACATTAGCTTATTAACCGATTCTTCTGCCTCCTCCTCAGTAATGTTAGTCTCCTTGAACGCCTCCATCAGGCTTTCCAGGTCACCCAGACCCAGCAGTCTCGAGAGAAACTTCTTCGGATTGAAGACTTCAAAGTCATCCATATGTTCCCCAGTTCCGATAAAATAAACGGGAGTGTTTATCTCGGCTACGGCGCTCAGAACTCCTCCACCCTTTCCTGTTCCGTCCATCTTGGTTATTATAACCCCGCTTATTCCGACGGCTTCGTTAAGGGTCTTTGCCTGTGGTCCAGCCTGCTGTCCAATAGTAGCATCCATAACAAGAAGCACTTCATCCGGCTGTATGTGCTTCTTAAGGTCACTTACCTCCTGTATAAGCCCAGCATCCAGAGAATCCCTACCGCTGGTATCTATGATCCTGACTGCAGTATCAGAAAGAGATTTCAAGCCATTCCTAGTGGTTAAAAGTGCATCCTTTGACCCTTTTTCACCATAGAATTTCACGTTCAGTTGCTGTGCTATGTGCTGAAGCTGCTCATATGCGGCAGGCCTGTGTATGTCAGCCGCAATAAGCCCCGTATTGAGACCCTTCTTTGTGAAAAATTTGGCCAGTTTTCCTGCCGAGGTTGTCTTTCCCTGCCCATAGAGACCGACAAGCATTATGACCTGCGGTTTCAAGCTGATGCCTGATTCAGTTCCCAGAATCTTCAGGAGTTCGTCATATATGATTTTGACAACAAAGTCCTGCTGCGGCATTCCTGCAGGAGGCTTTTCTTCAAGCGCCCTCTGTCTTACTGTGTTTGTCAGGTTCAGTGCCAGCTTTACATTCACGTCCGCCTTAAGGAGTGCTCTCTGTATGTCCCTTGATACCTCATCAAGCAGCTCCCTGTCAACATAACCTGATCTTGAGATCTTTCTAATGGTGTCGCGCAGCGAACTAGCTAAATTGTCCAGAACCATGATTCCTTAAGATAAAATATGGTTATATAATCATATCGTGGAAGTCAGTATTCTCTCCACCTGTACCCACAGGACTGGCATGTGTAGAATTTTGTCTCGGGTTCGTCGGCTGACCGTGTCTGCTTGAGAAGATAGTATGCTCCCTGATGTTTGCATTTCGGACAAACTGCATCCGAATCAAGGGGTTCCGCGCTTTTTTCCTCCTTAATCATTATTGCTTCCTTGGAATTGCCGTGATTCAGAATCTGGGAATTCAGGCCGTCTTTCTTTGTTTTCTTGACTTCGTAGCCACAATTGTTGCAGATGTACTTATCTCTGGTAGGCGTCATCAATGAACCACATTTGCTACAGAACATAACTCTCATTATTGCGTAACTCTATTTAAAGTGATTTATTTTCATTGTTGCATTACCATCACTCTTATTATTTCGTCTTTATTAACATGGTTATGTATGACGAGGATAGAACGGAAGAGTTTCTCACAAAATACAGGAATGTCGCAGTCGTAGGAATATCGGATAAGCCGGAAAGACCGAGCTATGACGTCTCGAGTTACCTGGTCAGGAATGGCTACAATGTGATTCCAATCAACCCTTCCATAGAATCATGGAAAGGAATCAGGGCTTATCCAGATCTCTCCTCGGTCCCTCCTGGAACGAGGATTGAGATTGTGGATATATTCAGAAAGTCTGAACTGGTCCTGCCGGTAGTTGAAGAAGCCCTGAAACTTCATCCCGAAGTGATCTGGATGCAGGAAGGCGTCATAAACTTCGAAGCAGCTGAGCTTGCAAAGAAGAACAATGTGAAAGTTGTCATGGACAGATGCATGAAGAAGGAGCACATGAGGCTTATGCACCGTTGAACTTGCAGCAGATAGATTTTTATCAGCCACTTTTACTGATTATCCTGCCATGGGTGCCGCGGATGAAGGGCATGCCCGGCTTGAAAGCTGCCGGTCCTTTTGTGGTTGGTCCTATTGCCGTTGCCATGCAAAAGTCCAAATCATTCTTCTCTCCAGTTGAATTTCCAGATAGACATAACGAAGATCACCACAGCCACAACAAAGCTTACAGCAAGATCGAACCACGCCGCAGGATAGTTTGTGTATAATGTCACAGAGTTAAGCCCATCGATTATATAGTAGAGTGGAAGGAAGTGAGCAAGGGACTGTAACCATGCTGGCATTATGGATATGGGAAAGAATGTTCCCGCAAGAAACATCATGGGGAATGTTATTACATTCCCTATGACTGAAGACCCCTCTTCTGACCTTGCTATGGCTCCGGCCAGTATCCCCAGGGAGGTGAACATGAATACCCCTATCACTATGAAGGCGGCCATGAAAAGGTTGATTGCCATGCTGGCATTGAAAACGAAAGTTCCGATGGCAACTATCTCTGCAGCGGAAAGGGCGGAAACAATCAGGTACCAGAGAAACTTAGAGACGAACCACTCGGATTTTGTTAGCGGAGTGAGGGAAAGCTGCCGGAATATTTTGTCGCGCTTATATGAATTTACGACGTAGGTCATTGAAAACATGGGAGAAATAAGTACGACGAAACCTATGAGGCCGGGCATGAGGTAATCCACGTATCCAGTGGTATGTGTTGTAAGCGACGTATTCACGGACAATGAAACGATTGTGCTTGTGTTTGAGAGCTTGTTATTCATTGCCTGAACAGCAAAACTGATAGCCTGCTGGGCTACCCCACTTGTCGACACTGCCGGGTTGTCATAATAAACAAGGGTAGCATTTCCATTTTTCGCAGAAACAGTGAAGTCGGCAGGGATGACGAGAGCATCCGAAATGGAATTTTCGGAAATATACGTGTGTATATTCACGTTGCTTGGAATCATATTTACGGTTACGACATGTGTCTCATTCAACGAAGCCATGAACTGGGACGAAAGGTTTCCGCCTGAGTCGAGGTTCTGCACGTATAGCGGGACCTGCGAACTTCCCGTTCCGGAAAATATAGAGCCAAATATCAGCATCAGGATTATGGGAAATATGAAGACAAAGAAGACCGCGGAACCACTTCTAGTATAGTTCTTAGCATAAATTTTAAGATCGGCGAATATGTTCTTCAGTTTCATCTTATTCTCCATTCTCCTTTACCATGTTCACAAAGATATCATCAAGGGTGTCTTCCTTCAAGGAAAGTCGGGGCAGATCAATTCCCTTCTTCTCAGCGTAGGCGAGGATATTGATCAGGTCGTGATTGTTCTTCATAGGTATCACGATATCGTCCCCTGAAACTGTCAGGGTCAGGTCAAGGTCCTTACTCAGGTGCGTCGCAAGATTATCGGTATTCTGGATGTGCAGTTTCCTGCCAGTTCCCATCTTCTTAATGATCTCATCAGGGCTTCCCTCAACTACCATCTTTCCATGATCCACAATGCCCACGCGGTCAGCCAGTATTTCCGCCTCCTCTAGATAATGCGTGGTCAGTATGACGGTCCTTTGCTCTGCCTTAAGCTTAATTATCAGGTCCCAGATCTTTCTCCTTGCCTGAGGGTCCAGCCCCGTGGTAGGTTCGTCAAGAAAGACAATTTGCGGGTCATTGACAAGTGCGAGACATATACCTACCTTCTGCTTCTGTCCCCCGGAGAGGTTGACGAAGCGCACATCCCCAGAATCCTCAAGTTCAACAAGTTTCAGCAATTCCCTGGCTTTATTCGGGACGTTGAAGAGGCTACAGAAATACGAGATTGCTTCCTTGGGCGTTATACGCTCCATGAATCTGAAGTCCTGGGGCATTATGCCTACCTTGTTTCGCAACTGCGAGGCGTGATGCCATGGATCCTGTCCAAGCACAGTCACCTTTCCGCTGTCAGGGTGCCTTATGCCTTCGAGTATCTCTACGGTTGTGGTTTTACCAGCGCCATTGGAACCCAACAGGCTGTAAATTTCGCCACCATAGACATTGAAGGTAAGACCATCAACAGCCCGAATCGGCCCATAGCTCTTCTTCAGACCATCAACTGATATGGCTACATCGCTCATTGTGACCTCCTCTCCCAGCTTTCGCAGGGAGCTTCCCACTTCAAAGGTTACTGGCGGAATCTCCATGGGCTTGAATTCCCCTCGGCCCGAAGGTACTTTGTCCTCCATGCTAAGCCATCTGACTTTGC
>JAJYRT010000091.1 GCA_021793945.1 Thermoplasmata archaeon | reverse complement strand
TGACATCGGGCATCTCGTCGGATTTAATGCCCATCTGCGCCATCATTCGCTTCATTTCCCTGGAATTCATCTTGCCCGGAATCATGATAAAAAACCTATGGCAAATGAGGATAAATAAATTTCACACTGTCTTTTTAGCAATTTGCCATCGAAGGGGAAATTAAATAAACCTCAGGAATATAGAGGTTAAAGCCTTGATAGCTCAGTAGGGAGAGCGCCAGACTGAAGATCTGGAGGTCGCTGGTTCAATCCCGGCTCAAGGCATATTCTTAAGAGTTCAGTGCTGTTCTTCGAAGACAAATAAATTAAGAGATTTTGTCAATATTTATAACTGCCATGGAACAATATTGCGATTTATCCTTTCGAAGCTTTGGAAACCTCCGTCACTAATTTGACATCTATGTATTGTTCATTTCTTCTATCATGTGTTTTGTGAAAGCTCCCACCGAAATGACTTTCATACAATCCTTCAGTGTTTTCCCCCACAATAGTTTAATCTATTGAGCTGGTTAAATCCATCCCACGTATAACTGACAAAATGCCCGGAAGCAACCTTATTGGTCTTATGTTTGCGAAGAGATCCAGATTGAACTTAGACCGAGAATTGTGTCAAGAGCAGGTTCTGTTCCGTCGTTATTCCTGATTCTGAGGTCTCCCATTGGTGCCTTGAGAATTCCTCTGAATTTTTCTGCTCCCCACAGTATTTTTTCCTTTGTTCATTTTCAATTATGCAATGTCCCTGCTCAATTTCGTAAGATTTGGCGCCTAAATTCTAGTCATAATTATCTCTAAGAACCTCAAGCATCTTGATGGTACTGCCCCTAATCTTCGGTACGAATCCACGACCCTGAAGAACCATAATGTCTATGATTACATATTGAATTTTCACTATTTCAATTTGCGTGAGTCCTGTAAAATTAACACTTCTTCACGCACTCAAATAAAGCTGGTAGATTGCATCCAAGCAACGCAAGTAGCACCGAACAGATACTTTTGGTTTCAAAGTTCATCCTGAATTTCTCTGCTTTCCACTACGAACGGTGTTTCCATAAAAAACAGATATCGATTCAGGAATGATTTGCCACAAGAGATAGGTAAAAGAAACATTTTTACAAAGATGCATACGATAATACTGAATCAGCCAAATATAATCTGCATAATTTTCCGTTCAGCATTTCTCATATGATAGAGAATTGTAGGTTTCGACAGGTTATAGTCCTGTTTCAGGAGATCTAGGTCGTACAATCTAGGCCATTCGAAGTACCCGCGCTTGTATGCGGATTTAAGGAGATCCCTCTCTGCGTTTGTAAGATCCAGGGAACCGAGGATTCCCCATTTTTTGGTTACGTCGAGGATTAGTTTTTCCCCTCCAACCTTATCAAAGAAGAAGTCATCTAAACTATTTCCAGACCCAAGCGAGTTTTCCAATGCAGATGGAGATTTATCGGACAGCGACATGAAGTTGAGTACCTCAAGATCCCCCCTTGCTACAACTGGAAATGATGGCACCGCTCCGCTATCAACGATTGCCTTGATTAGGCCATGGCCGCGCTTTATTCCCTGTAGCAAGACTATTCCATTTTCGGAGTGGATTTTGTATGACACAAAATCTTTTGAAAGAAGTTGTTCCACTTCTTCCTTACTCTTGGAGTTTACTATGGAAAAAACGTAATTTTTGCCTTCGCCAATAGGAGAAGCATAAAGAGATATCACTGTCTCTCCAACTGCTTCAGAAACGTCCGCAAGGCTGCATTTGCTCCTTACGCTGAAACTGCCATAAATCATTAAATTATATATTTACATAACCACTTATTAATGTTTCCTATAATCTGTAGCCTGTTTTAGCTTTATTTTATCCGGCAAAAGCTGTGAAATGATGACACGGGTTTGCACACATGACAATCGGTTCAAAATGCAAACTCACTCATTCTTAGGAATGGTTGGATAATCTATTGCCCTTATACTTTTCAATTTTTCCAACTCTCGTTCCGAGTATCCCAGATCTTTGAGTATTTCACCAGTATTCTGACCTATTTTAGGAGGATTGCCAGAATTTCCACTGCCTCCTGGAATTACAGGTACCCTGATTTCTTCCCCAAGATAAACTTCGTTAACTAGATTATGCCCCGCCTGTTCATCTGAAAGCAGATCCCATGGTTTCTTCAACTCAGAAAATGCTATGTTGTTTGACTGCAGAATGCTTATCAGATCCTCTTTCTTCATTTTCGAGATTCGATCCGCGATCAGAGAAAGAAGTTCCTGCCTTCTTGCAAAGCGTCCCTCATTTTTTTCCAGTTCTGGTTTTCCGCATAGACCCAGGTTCATCTCCCTGCAGAAGACCTTCCACTGAGCATCTGTGGTAACTGCAATGAACACCTGATTACCCTCAGATGTGTTGAAAAAATCGTATATTGCCCATGCAAATCCTTCCTCATTGATCGGCTTCAATGCTCTGTGAATGATCTGGTATGTTGCTATGTGCTGTCCCATAAAGAACATGGCGGTCTCGAATAGTCCAATGTCGATGAACTTCCCTGTACCGGTTTTGTCTCGTTCCATCAACGCGTTCAGCGCCTGGATAACGCCGAACATCGCCGCACCCATATCGATCATGGACCCGCCAACTCTCATTGGTTTGTTTGTAAGTCCAGTCATATATGCCACACCGCTGTGTATCTCAATCGGAAAATCAAGTGACTTTCTTTTTTCCATTGGCCCTGCACCATAACCTTTTATCGAGAGATAGATGATCCTCTCGTTCACAGATGAAATGTCTCTGTAGGAGAGTTGCATTCTTTCCATCGCTCCATACCCGAGATTATCTATTATAATATCCGACTTCATGACAAGCCTGAGAAATACCTCTCTTCCTTCAGGTTTTGCAAGGTCCAGAGCCAGGCTTTTTTTATTCCTGTTGAAGAAAGGGAAAGCACCTGCGCTGGATTCTGTCAATCTGCGAGCTATATCTCCCTCTCCTGGCTTCTCAATCTTTATAACGTCATATCCAAGTTCTGAAAAAATAAGGCCAGCAGACGGACCTGCAACTATATGACCTATCTCAATTACTTTTGCCAACGATCTCCCCTGCTATTTTTATAATTTCTCCCACACGGACACACCTCCCCTCATCTGCTGATCTGTCCTTTACCGCGTTCAGTATTTTCTTTATGTCCTGATCATTAATCTCCATCCCCGATGATTCAAGTACCCGCCTTATCATGGATTTCCCAGCATACACGTTGAAACTCATCCTCTCTGCTGAGAAAACGCTGGAAAATGCCACATGCGTACCAGCAGTGTTAGTAGATACGTTTTCACCGACCAGAGGGAAATTTTGCATAAAGAAACTTTCTCCCATCTTATTCAGTATCACATCAAGTATCTTCCTGTATGCTCCCCTAACAGCGTTTTCCTCGATGCCCGTGGATATCCCGTCTGATTTAAGTATAGCAGATAACGATGCAAGATCAGTTATGCCGTTCCGTTCGCCGATTCCATATACTGTTGCATCTACGTGATCTGCCCCCCCTTCAAGTGCAGCATAGGCGTTTGCAAGAGCAGCACCCCTATCATTGTGACAATGTGCTTCTATCTCCACGCCAATTGTTTTTTTTGCCTCATAGAACAATGTCCTCATCCTTTTGGGCGACCCTACCCCGGTTGTATCCGGAAGCTGCACAATGTCCGCACCAGCCTGAGAAACCAGCCTAGCGATCTTGATAACATCCTTAATGTCATTCTTCATTACATCTACCACAGCTACTTCCACAATCCGCCCCTTGGTGGATGCATACCTAACAGCATCGAGAGTTTCTTCAAGCCTCTCCATTCTGAAAGGTAGATGTAGGGAAATGTTAGAACCGGTTTCTGCAATGCTATCCACGTCTTCCCTGATTGCTCTTCCAAGTGCAAAGATTTCAGGGAAAATATGATCAGAAACGATTCTCTCTGTTGCCCTTGCTTCAGATGGATGTGCAGGAGGATATGCGACCAGTGCACGTTTTATACCACAATCACTGATGATCCTTGCGATTTTTACCTTTTCATCTACAGTGAATGCCATCCCCGGAGCTTGCATTCCCTCACGAAGGGTATCATCGGTTATCATGATCTCCAATCCACGTTAAATATTATAATTATTGATCTAACCGGTTAGGAGGCAAATTCCTTTGAAAGAAAATATTACAATTTGAAAAATGTCTGGATAAGCTTATAAGTCCGGTATACTCAGAATTTCCGATAGTTGGGTAAATACTGTACCCTGCAACTTTAACTCGCGCTCCAGGATGCTTAGTGAATATCAGCAAACCAAAAATGGTTCATATCCAGTATATAAAAGAACGATACCTTACAGCCTTAAGAAGGTGATTCCAATGATCTAGCTACAATCTGATTGTATTGAATACGTGAAACAGTGGAATGGACGTGAATAGGACTCAGCGGTCTGGCTCATACTCAGGAATCTATCTTTGATTAGCTTCAATATCGAGGAAAATTATGTGTTTTGTATAAAAAATCAATAGAAGTGGCGATACAAAAGGAAAATAAAAAATAAAAAAAGTATTAGGTGTTTATACAGCTATCTCTTCAACGTACTTCTGTGTTGAATTTGGGAGCAGGAGCAGTATTACAGTCACTATAACAATGAATACCCATACCGTTGAGAATATCCCAACTGCATTCTTTGATCCTATATATGCCGCAATGAAAAGTATAATGATCGTCGTCGATATCCTGCTAATTGAGTAGACAAATCCAGCTGCAGTTGTTCTCACCCTCGTCGGGAAAATTTCAGCATTATACTGATGATAGAAGTTCGAGAAGTTCCACAGCATGAAAGCTGTTATAAATCCGAATATGACGGCTTCTGTCAAGCCACTGCCCACTGCAAACATAGTTCCAAAGATGCCACCTAGTACAGCGAACAGTATTATTCCAAATCTCCTTTCGATCTTGTCTATTATGAATATGTTTGCTATACTTCCGACTAAGAAGCCTGTGTATATAATTGCGGCAGCCCCTAGGACATCGTAAGATGGAAGGGTAACCTTACTGAAGAGCAGCCCTGGGGCAAATGTCACAAAACCGTAAAAAATGCCAGACTGGAAAAACATGAAGATAGCCATCAGAGCGGTTGTCTTTCTGACGTCCTTAGCGAAGATATCTTTGTAGGCAGAGACCTTCACTGGGGCTTCTATCTTATCCGTAACAGGAGGCAACTCCTTCAAACCGGTCTCTTTCTTCACCTCTGCCTCTATGTTGTCCATCTCTTTCATGGCTTCGTTCAGTTTGCCGTGAGTAGCCAGCCACCTTGGGGATTCCTTAAGACGGAACCTGATTAACCATACCAAAATTCCGGTTGCCCCCATGAACCACAGAGGTATCCTGAATGAATAGTAACCCACAGCTGCCACATAACCTGGCTGACCTAATGTTCCTATCCCACCAATAGCCGGACCGATACTGTGGGTTAAGGCCGTTATGTACACAATAATTGGTGCCGCCGTTACCGCTATGGTGTAAATGAGTGCCAGCCACGCTCCTCTCTTCTTACTAACAAACATTTCTGTTCCGTAGCTATCGACCAGTGGAAACTCTCCGCCAACACCGATACCCCCGATCATGACAAATATCCCTACCATCTGCCACGAGTTCATGAAACCTGCAATCAACATACCAATTCCAAAAACCAACTGGTTGGTAAGAAATACTGCCCTTCGCCCCCTAGTATCGGCAATTCTGCCGAAAAGAATCGAACCGATGAATTCCCCCGCAAAAAAGAATGCTGGAATTCCATAGGCAGACAGATCTCCAGTTATTCCGTAGGCGACCGCTACCAGCGTGAGTATAGCCCCATTTCCAAGAAGCATAAGGCTCTCAGCCCACTCTCCGCTTGCAAGCATCAAGGCAAACTTGATGTGAAACTTGCTGTAAGGCAGTCTCTCAAGCCTGCCCGCTATGTTCTGTTGGTCATTTGTGCTTTCCGCCATAGAATTAATACACGAACTACGTATTTTAATGTGATTCTAACCAGTTAGAATCCTCCCTTTGTTAATTAAAGTCCAATTTCGGTGGATATTTATCATTGGTTAAATATACTCAATTCAAGTAAAAATTCTTGATCTCTACATCGAAGTGCGTTCCTTGACTGGCAATAACGTCACATTTCGCTCAAACTGTACTTTATCAGGATGTTTGTCAAAAGAGCTGTCCTTACTGGAATAGAGGACATTAAGACAAATTCAGAGTCTGAGTGAGCTCCTGAACCGACTGCACCAAGGCCGTCAATTACAGGAATTCTATATTGGGAGATTATGTTCCCGTCGCTGCCTCCTCCCACAGACACGTCCTCGATCCTGATATCGAGATCAGCGCCGATCCTTTTTACTACTTCCATCGCAGCAAGAGTAAGATCGTTTTTGACCATTGGTAAGCGATTAAGCCCTCCAGTTATTGCTATCTTTGCTTCATTATTCTGTGTTTTCAATGAATTTATGCACCCATCTATTCTCTTTGCCTCATCCAGGCTGGTTACCCTAACATCAACGGCTATGGTTGCCTTATCCGGAACAACGTTTGTTGCAGTTCCGCCCGAAATTACGCCCACATTGATAGTGGTTCCTCTTGCAATATCCTGGAATTCTGATAGTTTTTCGACTATGTGTGAAATTTCCAGTATTGCGCTTATACCGTCTTCCGGGTGTAATCCTGCATGAGCTGCCCTGCCCGTTACCGTGATTACATATGTGCCCACACCTTTCCTGCCGGTCTTCAGCTTTCCATTTTCACTTGGCTCAAGTACGATTCCGAGGGTAGCATTTTTACCAGATTCCTCGATCAGTTTCCTGGATTGAAGACTCCCTGTTTCTTCATCAGGAGTAATAAGAAATAATATCCGTTGATTTGCGTGGCTGCGTTCAAGGAGAAATTTGATTGCCCATACGCCTTGTACCAGACCTGTTTTCATGTCAAAGACGCCTGGCCCTTCGATCCTGTCGTCCGAAACCCTGAACGGCCTTCTCTCCAATGTGCCCTCTGGAAATACAGTATCGTAGTGACTTAGAACCAGGATAGCTTTACGTGTGTTTGGACCAATGAAGAAGCTGATTGCTCCAGTTCCATCGTTCAGTTTTACGATGTCGGGGTGCAGCCCGGTTCTCTTTCTGATAATTTCACAGATTGTATTTAAACAGGCATTGAGGAGTCCTATGTTACCTGAAGGGCTCTCGCATTCCACAAGATACTTGAGATCCTGGATCATCAGGGGCAGGTTTTTGGTGAAATATTCCACTGCACGTGATCCGGTTTCACCATTCACATACAACACCCTTTTCTATCGTATACTTCTCCATTACGACTTCATCGGGAATGTATCCTGCGCCAATTTCGCCGGA
>JAJYRT010000090.1 GCA_021793945.1 Thermoplasmata archaeon | reverse complement strand
CACAGGTCGGGCCCAGTGCCTTGGTGTACGACCCGGTGTTACAGCAGTTAGTATCCATAAATGATATCGCAACAATAGACGCTACGCTGAATTACAACAGTGCAGGAGGTTATGCAACTCAATACATAAATTCACCGGCTTCCAACTCTATAGCCTATGACCCGCAGAATCATCTTCTATACGTTTCAGGGAAATACAGTTCTGATGTAAACGTGTATTCTCTGAATGGCGCACTTGTTAAGTCCATTAGGTTCTCTGCCCAGGTTTCCTCTATCATTTATGCCAATAATACCATCTTCGCTGCGGTTTCGGCAAGCCCTGGCCAGGTAGCCCTGATAAATCCTGAGACAAACTCAATTACGAGAACCGTGAGTTTGCAATATGCAAATCCAGACGGACTTGCATATGACAGCCGCAATAACACCCTGTTTGTTGCCTTTCCAAGCAATAACGATATTGCAGTGATCAATCTCAACAACTACAACACAGTTCAGAATCTTGGAGTAGGTATTGGCCCAGCAGCACTGACTTACAGTAATGTTACCAATCAGGTCTATGTCGGGGAAAGCGACGACAATATCCACATTATAAACGCAAGCAGTTATGTAAACATATATCCGTACAGTGTAGCTGGATCATATCCTTCCCAGGCGATTTATGACCCTTACACAAATTCCATTTACATAGCCAACAGCCACAACAACAGCATGTTCATAATAAATGAAGCGAAAGTAAACTATCTGTCCAATGATGCTACTCCATTTTATACCGTGCCACTGGGAAGCCCACAGCAGAGTATAGCTCTGAACCCGTCAAACGGATTGATTTACATATTGCAATCCGGCACAGACAATATCACAATATTCAACCCGATGTTAAATGAAACTGTTGGTTCGATCAACGCCCCCTCACTCTCTGGTGCAGGACTTATGACATATATACCAGGCGCACAGATACTTCTGGCCGCAGGTTCAAATAATTATTTGGAGGAAATATCTCAGGCTCCTACTTTCAATGTCACTATCGAAGTGGGAAACCTGATACCAGCTGGAAACACCTGGAGTGTGCAGATACAGCCATCAATGGACAGTCCGCTGGCGCAGGTGTATGAATCAATGCAACTCTCCAACCAGAGCGTCTTCCTTCCCCTGCCAAACGGCACCTACGACCTTAACATTTCCACAAGCTATAGCGGAGCACCTTCGATTCACGGATATTTTGTAGTAAATGGATCAACAAAAACACTTCAGTTTTATGAGCAATATAACGTTGATTTCAACGAGACGGGCTTGCCCTCCGGTGTGATGTGGTCTGTCGCTATCGGCGGAAAGACGTACTCTTCTATATCGAATACAACACAACTAAAGCTTCTGCCTGGGTCTTACGAGGTAAACATTGCAGGGTCTGATGGATATGAGGCATATCCTTCAAGCCTTGTTGTGTCGGTATCAGATTACAACATCACACGGTACGTGTACTTCCAGTCTCCCCAGAGCCAGACATTTGGATCTGTGAGCAATACGGTGAGCCTTAATAACGGCACATCCTATCCTGGGGACTCATATATCCCGGTAACCTCCTCTACCATTTCTTTATATGGTGCCTACGACCAGGCTCTTGGGATCATGCTGATACCGGTTCATGCAGGATCGAGCGCATTCATTCAGGTCTACAACACTTCTGATAATGCTCTAATCGCAACTGATTACCTACCTCATAACCTGAGTTTCTCGTTAGTTTCACCGATTGCTGCCTACTTTGACCCAATCAATTCCATGTTCTACGTTGTTGATAATTACTACAATGATCTGGCTTCCGTTTATCCAAACAACGGAACCATTGACAGCGTAGTACAGTTGCCCGGTGAACTTACTGCCCTAATAAGCGGGATCGGAAACATGGTTTATGTAGCCAATTCAACGGGTACTGTTTTTGGAGTTAATATAAATACTGGTGTTGTAAAAGACTTCACCGTCAGTCTGGATCTCGGCGACAGCGTAATGATACCGTACCACCAGAACCTCTTCATGCTGAATAGTACGGGAAGTAGCTTGATTGAACTCAATACCACTACCGGATCGGTAAGACAGTTTACCTTCATTAGCGGCTTTTCTGCTTTTCAGGTAATTGCTGGAGAACCTGGGACACTCTACGTTTCCAGTGAAAGTGCCGGATTTGTAGAGGTCTTTAATGAAAGTACTGGAACGGTTGCACAATCGATTGAGCTTGTCAGCAGCCTTGGAGGCAGGACATATTCTGGAAGCATAGTTACCGGAGGTGTATATGACCCGATCAACGGATATATGTACTTCAGCTCTGTTGCTACGTCCTCTCTTTATTCCAATGGAAATTTCACCGTCTACAATCCTTCATCCGCAAAGGTTATCAGCAGCTTCCCTGGCCTGAACTCCTCCTCCGCCATATCCATGATACTTGACACTTCAAACCAGAAAATATACGCCGTAGGACTGACAAGTGAAACCATTACAGTAATATCTCCTCAAACGTTTTACAGCGTTACAGTGACCGAAAAAGGCCTGCCTGCGGGAACATCGTGGACACTGAAGCTGAGTAACGGTGAAACATTCACCACTACCGGTCCATCCATCACTTTCTCAGCAGAGAATAATACCTTTTATTATTACACCCTTTTCAGCGGCAATTCATCTTTCGGTGGCACGCCAGGAACCTTCAGACTCAGCGGAGGCCCTGAGACCGTACAGGCAAGTTTCAGCTTGCTCAAGTATGCCATTGACATTAAGGAAACCGGCCTTCCCACAGGGATGAAGTGGGTAATTAGCATAAATGGCACAATGTACAACTCTACCACTGATGAAATGGTGGTGCAGCTGCCAAATGGAACATATTCCTATACCGTAAATGGAATATCCGGTTACACTATAACTAATGGCACAGGCAGCGTTGCTGTTAGGGGCGGGGCAACCATTGACATAAAATTCAGCGGCTCCCCCTTCGGTCTTACTACCACAGATATTGAAATCATCGCCCTGGTCTTAGCAATCGCCATAGCGGCAGGAGCTGCCGTTTATATTCTAAGGATACGTAGGAGGAAATAATTCCGGGAATAACCTCCTGCCTTTCATTTTTCAAATTTCCAATTTCTTAAAAATAAATCTGGGTCTGCAGTCTAATGCTAATAGTGAAATGATAAACTCATCCCAATGACAAAGGACTTTTTTTTGAAGCGCGCACCCATGTGAAGCGGAGAAACGAGGAAAGAGATAATATTATCCTATTTTCCGTTGGAGGTAAAATAATGCAATGCCCCTGTAGACCACGCCTGCGGAAAACAGGGCTTTATTCTCATCTTTGATACAGGGAGTATATGCCCGTCAGACGCCACGCCAAAATATTCAGGCAATCCACCAAGAAATTCAGATGCTGTAATCAGTTTATCCCTCAATTCAACATATTCCTTGCTGTATCCGCATTCCTTCAGTCCGATGGCAATAATCCAGTTGTCGTGTGGCCATACAGAACCCCTTTGGTAAGCCCTGGGATCGAAATTTCTGTCTTCGGATGAAAGAGACCGTATACCGTAATCTGTCATTAGATCGGGTTCAAACAGCCTGCTCACTATGGATTCCTGCTGGCTCCTTGTCAGCATGCCGGAAAAAAGGAGATGCCCAGGATCGCTGGTTATTGCCTGGTTCAAGACCCCGTCTCCATCTATTGCCAACCCCAGATAGTTTTCGTCGTCCAGGCTGAAGAAATCGTATACATTTTCCTGAAGAAAGTTTATGGCTTTGTCTATTGCTTCATTCAGCGTGGAAGGGCTCTCAATGAATCCGGCAGAGAGCAATTCTTTTGATTTGCGCAAAGCCCGGTATGCATACCCCTGCACGCCTATAACGCTTACAGGAGACTTCATCTGATCGAGTATTGACCCTATTCCATCCCGCCAGCTCTGGGATTGCAGTCCTGAATCCAGTGGGGGTTTCCTGTAGGAAAGGAAGTATCCATTCATCCCGTCCTTAATTATCCATGAAAGCGCTTCCGCCACTGATTTTCTGACTTCCTGAGTCAGGGCCACTTTTTCCACAGAATATAGCATTTCTGCCAAAATTACATACAGGGGTGTGCTGTCAACTGAAAAATAATTCCTTCCTGACCTTAGCCAGGGGACTGTTTTGGATCTGCTTTTGATGAGTGCAGGATCAGTCTGGTTTTCATGTATTATTTTTCCCGGTTCTTCCATATTCACAGGGTCATATTTCCTTCCCTGGAGGAGCATCAGGGCAGATAGGGTAGAGGAAGCTATGGAGTTGTCTGTACCCAGATACTCCATTGAGGAAATAATTGAGTCTCTTCCGAAAATCGCCCGGAACTTTGGCAGGCCGGCGTAAAGCCAGCCCTCGGGACTTCTGAGCATTCTCAATTGCTCCATCAGGTCCGGGGAGGATGTCATTTGGCATTCACTGACTCGATCAACTTTCCTTCGGGGTCATACACGTTGAATTTGTCAAGATGAAAGCGGATACGATCTCCAACAGCATATTTCTTGGAGGATCTTACGCCCACTGTAGACCTGAGGAAATTCCCGGTGCCAGTCGATGCTTCACTCGAATTTTCACCCTCTCCGTAGTCTATGTCCTGATTAGCTCCTGAACTGTCAATGGAGCACTGAATATGGTAACTCTCCTCGCCTAGCTGGCAGAGCTCCACTGTTCCACTTATCTCTCCGTCTCCTATCGTTGCCCAGGAATCCCTGAAGCCCAGTGTCCCTTTTGGCAAACCGAATTTTTCACCATTGATAAAATTCATGGGATGATCTCCTATAAAGTCTCCAACCCACGTGCTGCGGGGTTCATCAAGAAGTTCTTCATAGGTTCCAATCTGCTCTATCCTGCCTGACCTAAGTATAGCTACCCGGTCAGAAAGGCTGCCTGCCTCGGATTGATCATGGGTAACGTAAACGAACGTGTGCCCCAACTCTTTTTGAATCTTTTTCAATTCACTCCTCGCAACAACCCTGACTCTTGCGTCAAGATTGCTGAGTGGTTCATCAAGAAGGAATATTTTTGGGTCGCGGACCAGAGCTCGTGCCAGTGCAACCCGCTGTTTCTGCCCCCCACTCAGGAGTGTTACGTTCTTTTCCAGCACCTCGGCTATCTTAAGAGTTTCGGAGATCTCGCTAACTTTCTTCTTTATCTCTGATCGTGGTTTCCTTGCCATCTTCAAGGGGAAAGCAATGTTCTGGTATGCTGTCATGTTTGGATAAAGGGCATAGTTCTGGAAAACCATGGCTATGTTTCGCTTGTTCGGCGGCAGTTTACTTATGTCAACCCCATCCATGATAATCTTTCCCGCAGTCAGGTCCTCTATTCCAACAGTAACCCTCAATAGTGTAGTCTTCCCCGTTCCAGATGGACCCAGTATAACGAGAAATTCCCCATCGTAAATCTCGAGATCGAGCTTGTTGAGAATCTTGCTGCTTTTATAATATTTGTACACATTTTCATATTTCATCTTTACATTCATCCGATCAGGCCTCCAGACAGGTACTGCCCCTTGAGGTATTTCTGGAACACAACGACGAGTACGATCACCGGGACTGTGGCAACCAGCGCAAAGGTTGCAGATTGAAGCGGGAGATCCCTGGTTACGTAGTTATAAAGGGCTACGGGAAAAGTTGAGTCCGTCGGGACAATTGGTGCAACGATAAACGCATAGGTGAACTCATCCCATGAAGTCATCCAGGAAAGTATGAACGCTATCAGGATTGGTACTCTGATAAGGGGAAGAAGAACCCTAGCAAATGTGGAACTCAATGGCGCGCCATCGACGCGAGCCTGGTTCTCAAGATCCCGGGGAAGTGACCTGAATCCCCCCATTATGATGAAAACAGTCAGTGGAAGAACAACAAGCTCCTGGGCAAGCGCCACTCCAAGAACAGTATTCTCCAGGTGGGCAGAATAAAAGTAGAGGGAGATGGGTATTGCAATTACAAGGCCAGGCATCATGTTAATGATGAAAAGGAATGCTATTATCTTGTTTGATATCCTGGCCGTAAGCTTGGCAATGCCGTAACCAGCAGGAATTCCAAGAAGCAACGCAAGCCCACCCACAATAAATGCTACCTCCAGGCTCCTCATTAAAGGGCCGAGAAGATCGACCTGATTGAAGGAATTGACAATGTTGGTTAATGTTATCTCCAGAGGAAATTGCAGTGGATATATAAGGCCGAAGGTAAGCTTTGTTGGTTCAAATGCAATGAGGAAAAGGACCCAGAAAGGATAAAAGAAGAGAAGCGCGAGGGCCAAAACCACAATGTAAATTAGTGGATTTGTCTTATTTGGCATACTGCTTTGCACCTCCTATCTTGAGGACGAATATGGAATATGCCATGATTATGAGTAACAGTACAGTAGCGGCTGCATATGAAATCGGTCTTGTTGCAAGAGTTGAGTAGTTTTCATATATAAGAGTGTTCAGGATCAGTGGGTGATATCCTATGAGAACCAGAGGGAGCGCGAATATGTTGAATTCGCTGACTCCTCTTACCAGCAACGCTATTGATATGAGGGGTGCTATGGCAGGCAGTGTAATATGAGTGAACCTTTTGAAAGCGCCGGCTCCATCAACCGACGCAGCTTCATAGAGCGTGGGGGAAACGGAGGATAGCCCGCCATACAGAATAAGAGCAACCAGTGGTGTATTCTTCCAGAAATCCGAGAACATGACTACCCCAAGGTCTGAAATTGAGGAAGAGAACCATACGACAGGCTTGAAGCCGAATGCAACCAGTACTCCATTTGCAAAACCGCCAACATTTGTGAAAATAAGGCTGAAGATAAAGGCACTGACGATTGTTGAAATCCCGAAGGGAATTATCACTATTGACGAAAAGATCTTGCTACCGGCAAACGGCTTCATCATGACCATTGCGATCGCAAGCGCGAGGATCAACTGTATAAGCAGGGCGCCAACACTTACAATAAGGGTGTTCCCTATTGATGCGTAAAGCCCGTAGCTCGGCAGTACAGAATAATTATAAAGTGAGAATTTACCGGCAACCAGGAAGCTCTCGTACACCACAGTAATCGCCGGAATAATTGACAGCCCGATAACATAAGCGATTGCTGGCAAAGCAAAGAGAACATACACAAGATACTTCCTTGTTATCTTGAATCTTCTCTCCCTGATACCAGAGAATTCAGAATCCATATGCATCCTTATGTGCATTACATGATATATATTTTTTTAAAAAAATGATGATAATGATTGACAGGGCTGTATTCCTTAAGTCCAGAAAAAGTGGAAATTTTAGTGGATTAAATTTCACGCCTGTTATATATTATAATGGAAACAACAAGGCTTATGACCAGATATCCTACCATTATCACCAACCCCTCCCATACATATGGCGTGTATGTCGTCACTGAGATTCTGCCAGCGCCGATAA
>JAJYRT010000089.1 GCA_021793945.1 Thermoplasmata archaeon | reverse complement strand
GTCGCCGAAGGTGGACTGTTTTCACTCCCCGTTTATGGTCAATACTTTTGCATTTATCCCGGGAATGATTTCCATTTGTAGTTCCTCTTGAGATGCATATTATGCAAAAGGGGGAGAGTTAGAGATTGAACCGAAGACAAAGCGTGTAATGAAACTTTACAGCCATATAGCTGTGAAGGAATATGGTGCATCATTTCTCGTGAATCACATATCAGGTGACATGATCAGATCGTTGAAGAAACACTTTCCACAGTGGAAAGAGATATTCATATTCTCGATGATGAGGCTCATCCATGTATCACCACTGAAAAATGTTGAATTCCACTATTCAACATCTTATCTTTCTGAAACGGTTCCGGATGCCCATGTGTCCACGGAATCACTTTCAGATCTTTTGAGAGATATTGGAATGGATCGAAAATCCGTAACGGAGTTCATGAAAGATTTCATGAAAGATGACAGGTATCTCGCTGTTGATCTCACCCATGTGCTTTCCATGAGCGAGAATATAATATCTGCAACCCTTGGACATAACTCAATGGAGGAATACCTTCCACAGGTTCAGGTTCTCTTTCTCTTCTCTCTGGATCATGACATGCCGGCATATTTCCGCATGTTACCGGGATCCATAAACAGCGTTGCATCCCTGAAGACAACAATGGAGGAGACAGAAAGGAAGAACATTGTCCTTGTTGCAGATACCGGATTCTATTCCAGGTCCAATACAGAAGCACTGTCATCCATGGGCATATATTTCATCATGCCCATGAGGAGGAACTCCAGACTCATAGATTACACAATTTCCATGGAGAAACATTTCATGTTCCAGGATCACCCCATATTCTATTCCCGGTACATCAGGGATGATTTAACAATGTTCACGTTCAAGAACGATTTCCTCAAGGCCGAGGAGCAGAAGGATTATCTCAGGAGACATGAGAAGGGATCAGAAACGACATTCAGGAAACTGAGGGAGAGGATGGGCACAATATCCGTGGTTACAAACCTGAAGGTTTCAGGGGAGATTGTGTATGGTATGCTGAAATCCCGCACTGACATAGAACAGTCATATGACACTTTCAAGAACACAATACATGCAGACAGGACATATATGAGGGATGATCTACACCTTCAGGGATGGATGTTTGTGAATTTCATCGCCCTGACTATGCATTACAGAATCTACAACATACTGAAAAAGATGGATCTTCTCAGCCACTATTCACCCGAGGACATAATAAAACATCTTGAAAGGGTTTACATGCTGAAGATGGATGAGGAGTGGAAGATATCCGAAATACCTGAGAAATCCAGAATAATAATTGAGAAACTGAAAATACCTATTATGCAAAATAGCGGGAGTTAGAGTTTAAGGCCTGAATCATCTATAGACTTTTGGAAATCATATTTTGACGTTTTTTCAATCTCTGCCCCCTGCCTCTTCGTTGAGTTCACCCAAGTCCTCAATCGTCCTTTTGATTGTTTCCTTGGATGCAATTTCATAGGTCGCAAAGTATTCTCGTTCTCTTCCTCTATTTGTACTGTTAGAAATCTACGCTATCTACCTTAGCCAAAAGAATTAATTCTCGTGTAAGCATGTTCAAATAATGATTCAGCTGGAAGGCGTCTCAAAGATATACAAAAATTCAACTTCAAGGGCTCTTGATTCGGTCAGTTTCGAGGTGAATGATCATGAAATACTGGGTTTTGTTGGCCTTAACGGTGCAGGAAAGACGACAGCCATCAAGATTGCGGCCGGTGTGCTGAACCAATCCTCTGGAAGGGTATTATTAGACCACGTGGACATGAGGGAAGATAGAAACTTTGCTTTGAGAAACATCGGTTGGGTACCTGAATTTCCAAACTTTGACCCCCTACTGAAAGCTTCTCAGGTTATGCGCTATTACTGTGGCCTTTACGGTCTTTCGAGTAGGGAAAGTCGGCTTAAATCTGAAGATATTCTTCAAAGAGTTGGACTTGGTGAAGACATGAACGGAAGACTGTCTTCATACTCTCAAGGAATGAAGAAAAGATTCTTGCTTGGATGCGCCATGATAATGGATCCAAAGAATTATCTCATGGACGAGACCCTCAATGGATTGGACCCGGAGGGCATTCGCGATGTCAAGATGTTCATCCTGAATGCTAAGAATAGGGGAGGAAGTGTTCTACTTTCGTCACACATTCTGTCTGCGGTGGAGGAGCTCGCAGACAGGGTGGCGATAATACATAAAGGTAAGATATTGAGTGTTTTGAGCAGATCAGATATCGCTTCCACAGGTAAGCCAGTGCTCAATGTGGAGGTGGTTGGAAATCCCGAAAAAGCTACGGAACTTCTGAGAGATTTTGGCGATGTTCAGGTTACTGAAAACAAGATAAAGGTGATCCAGTCGAATTCCACGATAATGAGTCCTGACGAAGCACTTAAGCTGCTATACGATAGCGGCGTGAAGGTTCTTGGCTTTTCTGTCTCGAGGGAAAAGCTAGAGGATCTTTTCTTTGAAATCATAGGGGAAGACAAGAAAGCCAATTCAAACGCATAACAAGAAAAATTGGCTCTGAATTTTACAAACCAAGTAAGCTGAAAGCCATTGCGCTTGCGATGCGGATCAATGCGAGCAGATGTATAGAATCAGAGAACGAAGTTTCCGGCATGAATACTGCTCCCAGAACTGAGAGTAAGTCGTGCATGAGAAATCCTCAGCACTAATACCCTTGGAGACGCAACTTTCAGGACTGGAGAGACGCCAAAACTCGGTAATGGGTTCTCGCAAAACCGTCCATACTGTGAGGAATGAAGACCAAAGTCAGGAAAAAGCGAGAACTTTCAATCCCCTGGGATGGGGAGTATGTCAGTCTGTAGCGCTTGATTTGACCAGGCCAAAGGAGAATGCAATGACCACCCAGATTACACCAATGAAAAAAACCCTTAAAACCGTTGGTCTGTAGGAAGAAAAAGAGACGGAGAATATGCCAGAGTAACCAGTTATCATCGAAGATGTCAGAGTTTGGGCTCCTAGGGGATTAAGATAATATAATAGCACCCACACGTTCATATATTCAGATTTGTGCAAAAAAACATAGTTACCACTAAGTCCAAGGGCAGCATCCACGGATTGTATGACTTCTCCCCACATCACGGATAGGACGATAGCCAGAACAAGGGGAATCCCAATAGCCAGCAGATCAGATTTAGATGAAGAAGAGATCAGCATCGCAAAGCCAGCCAAGGCAGAATTTGATAAAAAAATTCCTAGGATCATTTCCAATATGGGAATAGCTGATATCCAGAATCCGGTCACTACATATGCATATAAGTCCATGGACCCCATCGTGAGAACGGACATTGAAAGTAGAAGAGTCTGGGTTGCAAAGTATCTAGAGATGAAGAGTTGTTTCCTGGTTATTGGCTTGGACACGGTCCCTTCGGCGCTTCCCGTTGTTACGATTCTTCCATAGAATGAATACGCTGCTACCACGGATACGATTGCAGCAACGAACAGGTAACTTCCATCCACAATGCCAGCAGCCTGATAGGCAAGCTGTTTTGAGGGAACGGCAGTTTCGAGCGTGTATCCTGTAATAGCTACCTGATCAGGTCGGAGCACCGCTCCTGAGGCATTAAACGGGACAACGGTAATGGAATATAAGACGTCTGGCGAAAGTAAATTCTCTGGTGGTACTATAACAACATCATTAAAATTCGTAGCGGTTCCAACGAGAACAGGGGTGGCATTAAACCGTTCCACCGAATTCTGTGCGATATAAACGTCAACGGGACCTGACGTCGAGCCATTCTTGCCAGTGTAAACAAGCAATATATTCATTAAATATGGATCACGCTGGTTGTACACTGTGTAAATGTTATAATTTTCCGAAGTGTAGTTTAGTTCTGAGGTAAGAAGGGTAAACCCAATGGAGTATTCACTCTCCAGATAGGTATAATTCTCTATAACTGTGTAGGTTTGGTTCCGATTTAGTCCTGTGATGCTGAGATTAGCGAATCCCGCGTTATCCGTAATATGGCTCTCATGTCTGCCTGAGACGTTCAAATGAATATTTATGTTATCGACCGGATTGCCATAGGAATCATAGACGAAATTCACTATGTGGTATGTTCCGTTTTCGTAGTAATATGCATGATATAAGTTAGCAGTTTGACCCGGACTCACTTGGCTTACAGAAATACCAGCTGCGCTTACGACCGATAATAGAAGTATCACCAAAAGCAACCCAATGGCGAGTTTGCTTTTCAGTGCGCTAAGGAGGTCAAACCAGAGGCTTTTCATAACAAAAAAATAATAGGGGGAATCATAATAAATCTTATGAACCAGCTTTCCAGGTCACAGTAAAGCTATCCAGAGCGTAAGTTGTTCCAGTAAGTGCTGAAGTGGAAGCAAGAAGGGTTCCACTAGAAGCCCCGTTAGATGTCATGTACACACTTTCATAAGCAAAGGCCTGTCCGATCGTATATTCAACTCCGTTCGAAAACCCCACCAGATTCGGATTGTCAACTCCGGTGTAATGTGGGCCATAGTATGAGGTTCCAAAGTTTTCCAGAGTTGGTAAACTACCATCAATCATAGGTCTTTCTTCGATCCATTCAGCTGAAAGCATGCTCGGCTCGTAGTGAAATTCGTTCATATAATACTGTCCTGTCGTAAGATCGCCTATCCATATTTGCCACTCTGAAGAGGTACCATATTCTGTAATATAAGCGTCAATCACGTCACCAGGATGAACTGACATTGATGTTATCGTTACTTCCGAGCTGTTCCCACTCTGCGTACTCGTGGGTAGCATCTCATACCACGCATAATACTGAGAAGTCCACCAGTAACCATTAGACTCTGTACCAACCTGTATCAATGTTTGGTCGCCGTTAAGTGCTCCGCCTATTCCGATCCACTGACAGGAGTAAGCGTTGTACCAAAGATGTGAGGGTGCCGACTGAACTTCCCAAGAGCCTGTAACATAGTTTACATCTGGCTGCGGGTCGGATAAACTAGTGGCGACAATATATCCAGCCCAGTTCGAAGCATATGCCTGTCCCGACACCTGAGTACCCTGCATGATAGCGCCACTTGATGTTAATGATGGTGCAGATATATTGGCGGAGACAGTACTGCTTGACAATATGGTGGGTTGTGCGGATAGCGTCAGGGCAAGCATAAAAGTCACTGCCAACCCAAACAACACATACAACTTCCTATTCACCAATTTCACCTCAAAAAAGAAAGACTGATTTTTATAAACGATTTTCCCAGAGTTTCGGGGAAAAATTATTATAAAACTTCAAATTGGAAAAAGGTGAAAAGGAAGATTATCACCATATTACTTTTCATTGCCTTTTCTGCAGTGTGTACTTTGTATGGGATGTCTCTAATTCTAGCATTTTCCCATACAGTACCAACTGGTTCAAGGTCCATAACCCGTGTATCTACAATAACGGTGATGCATCAGTACTTCATTATTCCAATTTTCATAGGAGTTCTCGGATGGCTTGCAACTGTTTATGAAATACTTACACTAAAAGAAAGTGAGACTATCAAGACCTTAAGGAAGAAGATGTCGCGTGAAGGCTACGACAAAAGTGTATACAGGATATTCTCTGCCCGAGGTGGAGCTAGTAGACTAGCGATATTACAATCACTGGATTCCCCAAAACTGAGGGGTGAAATTGCAAGGATGACAGGCTCTGACTGGAAAGAAGTTGATAGAAATGTCAAAATTCTTGAATTGGCGAACCTTGTGAAAATTCATTATTCTCATGGTTCAGTATTGGTATACACACTTACGGAGAACGGAAAACGATTATTGTACATAATGCGTTCCCAGAAAAATATTGGACCCTCGAAAGCAAGCCCGGGTTAACACTCGCATTTTTCCGAATAACTTATTTTAAAGCCTACTGCGTCTTTTTGACGTTCACTAAATCTATTTTAAGTCTTTCTAACATAACCCGGGGCCACATCTCAACACATGCTTGAGAACTGGTTGTATAGAATTAATGATCAGTCGGGATTTGCTTAAATTTCAAAGAGAATATCATTATCGAAAGAATATGATTCGAAACGTTCTTATGTCAACCAAACTTGATTTAGGAACTAGACAGATGGCTCCCGCATCTAAAGGAAATATCAGACGACGTTTTCTAAATCCTGTTGGATCACAGGCGATACATGACAAATCTTGGATTACCCGCCCGATCTGTCTGCAGAATTGGAAGGATTCACCAGGAAGCCCTCAATTTTACCCTCTTCAATCCGCTTTTTTCTATAATTTCAGACAGTTGCCGCTATCTTACCCTGTTTTTTCAGGTTCACCAGCGTGAAAAGATTGTAACATAGACACTTGAACATGACCTTGACCCGCACCCTCCTTACCATGGTCACATATACATGAGCGCCGTTGAATTTCCTCTTGATGATCGAGTAAGGCCTCTCCCCGGGTGACCGCTTTGCTGTTATCCTTCTATTCCTCCTTGTCTGGTTAACTGTCAGGGGCACATTCCTTGAGGTGCGATCCCTGGTTGCATTTATGCCGCGGCAGGGTGTCCCCTGATACCCCTATCCCTGTAACACGGGATGCCGGGTGTCTTCCCATGCTTCCCGTGATCCAATTCAATGTATGAGGCGTCCTGGATGGTGCCCTTCCTGATCCTTATGCCCTTTACATCAAGCTGTTTCCATATGGCATCCCACAGTTTCATGTCCATGCCTGATGCTGACAGCCTTTCCCGGAAAAGCCAGATGGTTCTGGCATCAGGCATCTTTTCCGGATACCTGAGAAAGTGCCTGAAGGATATGCGGTCGTAGAGTTCCCTTTCCGTGGATTCGTCCGTGAGGCCGTACAATTCCTGCATGAACAGCGTCCTGATCATGGTGATCTCGTCTATATTTGGTCTTCCACCCTTCTCTGTATCGTTGCGGTAAAGGGAGGATACCATGGATTTCAGGAAGTTCCAGTCTACCAGCGGATCGATCCTGGCAAGGATGTCGGTGCCGCTGGTCTGTTTATACGCTTCGGGAAGGCTGAAATTTCTTAATGAGGACATTGTGATATGCATGAAACAGGCATGAATAAAGGTTTCGCTATCAACAGTCTGTTATTCAGACCGGTAAAATACAGAGTATGACTCGACGGCGACATTCGGAAGTTTCAGTGACCGGACGGGGTTTTTAGAAAACGTCAAATGTATAAAAGATTAAACATAATACTTCCCTATGTTGAAATAGATATGGCTTGCGGTACTGTATAAGGGACCATCGGAATTCTCGTTTGTCTCGAAGGCGTACTTCCTTATTCGTTAATGTTCACTAATTTCCTTGAGCTGGCCCCAGTCTACAATGCCATAATTTCTATGGATACATTTTTGATTGAAAGGCGGTGCACAGACCTGCTCAAGCTGATTTAGTATCCGTTGAGAATCCGGTTCTTATGGCGAAGTTTTCAGGGAACTGTTTCATGGCAGAATTGAGGCCGTCAATGATCCTTTTGCCGTCATATGCCAGTTTTTCCACAAGTTTTTCAGGGCTTAGCGTATAGTATATATTGCGGA
>JAJYRT010000088.1 GCA_021793945.1 Thermoplasmata archaeon | reverse complement strand
CATTTTTTTCAGTGATGTTGTCACTACCTTATGCCCAATTGAGAATGGGCCCGACCGGATTCGAACCGGTGACCTCCTCCGTGTCAGGGAGACATCATACCGCTAGACTACGAGCCCTCTATGGTCTGTATTTTTGGCTCTTATATATTTCTTTTCGCGAACAACGATGCAAAGGATAAATACGCGTTTATTCTACACACCTGTCTTACATGCCACTTGCCAGAATCATCCAATCTGTTATCCAACCAGATGATTACATTAACTCTATTTCAGTTCCTGAAACCGGCGGTCTTGTTACATTTTCCGGTATAGTCCGTAAGACAGAGAGTGGTCGGGAACTGAAGTCACTGTTCTATGAAGCCCATGAATCGATGGCACTGAAAAAAATTAAAGAGATCCTTGAGGACGCAATCAAAAGATTCGGATTGCTTGATGCTATTGCGATTCACAGGATAGGCGAGGTTCAGGTGGGAGAGATTTCAGTTTTCACTGCCGCTGCTTCTATTCACAGGAAAGACGCTTTCAGAGGCTGCGAATTTATTATCGACAGGATAAAACTTGATTGCCCCATCTGGAAGAAAGATGTGTTTACAGACGGCGAAAGGTGGAGGTCAGAAAATCTTGAATGAACTGACGAACAGGAGATCAACATTCAGGCTCGCGTACATTTCAACCTTGCTTGACGGCTACAATCTCACTGTTTCCGCGCCGCTGATAGTGCTGCTGTCAAGGTTCATGAACCTTACCATTGTTGACACTGCCCTGCTGGCCTCATCCGCGCTCATAGGTAACGCTGTTGGCGGATTCCTCCTTGGTAGGCTCTCGGATCTCTTCGGCAGGAAGACGCTTCTCATGGTGGATCTCCTGCTTTATGCTGCTATGGGCCTGTTCTCTTCGCTTTCTGTTACGATAATTGAAATAATAATATTCAGGGTGTTCCTGGGCATAGGAATTGGTGGGGATTATCCCAACAGCTCTTCCCTGCTTACGGAAACTCAAGGAAATTCCGGCCGCGGCAAGCCTGTTGGATTTCTTGGGACTTCCTGGAGCATCGGGTTCGGCCTCGCCCTGCTATCCGGATTGCTGCTTTATCCCCTTGGACCTGACGCGTGGAGAGTACTTCTCTTCCTCCCTGTGATACCCTCAATTACTGTCGTGATGCTCAGGAGCCACCTTGAAGAGTCAAGTGCCTGGAAGAGCACAAGAGTGCAGGCCAGAAAGGAAAACGTGCGCAGGATTTTCTCCAGGGAGTTGAGGACCTTCACCATGTATGCCGCAACATTCTGGTTCCTCTTCGATGCTATTCAGTACGGTATCTCTGAATACGCCCCAACGGTGATGAAATCAATAGGGCTCCACGGAAATACTACCGGAATTATTGCATCGCTTGTTCTTGCTGTGGTAGAGGTTATTGGTACACTGGTAGGAATATCGCTTGTTGACAGGGAAGGGAGGCGCAATGTCCAGATCATAGGTTTCCTGGGTATATCCATTAGCATGTTAATTGCCGCATTTGTAACGCAAGAATATGTGCTGTTGGCTGTCCTTTTCGCACTCGGGGCTTTTGTGGGTTTTGCACCCGGCATCCTGGAATTCATCTACCCTCCAGAGATGTTCCCCACAGAACTCAGGGGTACAGGTGCTGGTTTTGCAAACAGCATGAGCAGGGTAGGCGCGGTGGTGGGAGTATTGATACAGCCTTTTATACTGAGCTTGAACAATGGACTGACGTACCTTTTCCTTATGTACTTCGGAATGGCTTTTGCGGTACTTATGCTAACTATAGCTATAGCGCCGGAAACGACCTTAAAGTCTGTCATAAGAGAAATTGCTGAGGTTCAGTGACAGAAAGTTTTGATATTAAGATTGCATGGCTATTCTGATGCTAGTTGACGATTTCGGCAGACCCGTGAAAAGCATGAGAATTCAGGTGAACACCACATGCAATTTCCACTGTTTTTTCTGTCACATGGAAGGCACAGAGGTAAATTCCTCTGAAATGAAGGCTACTGAAATAGAACGGGTCGTGGAGATCGCTGCAAAATGGGGCGTAAACAAGATTAAGTTCACGGGCGGAGAACCACTGATGCGGAGAGACATAGTGGAAATAGTTGCCCGGGTGAGAAGGCACATTTCCGGTGATATATCCCTGACCACCAACGGGGTCCTGCTGGTAAACAAAGCAGCAGAACTCAAAAAAGCCGGCCTGAACAGGATTAACATATCCATGCACTCCATTGAAAGGGATGGATTCCAGTTCATAACAGGCGTTGACGCACTTGATCGAGTCGAGGAAGGAATTAAGGCGGCCAGGGATGCTGGACTCGGTCCCATAAAGATAAATTTCGTCGTTCTCAAGAACATTAATGTCCATCTCATAGGCAGGATGATCGACTTCGCCGCAGAAAATGATGCAATACTTCAGCTGATTGAATACGAAACCACCAAGGAAGCGGAGGATTCTGAAGATTACCAGAGATACCACTACAGCCTAGAACCAATAGAGAGGAAAATAGCCGATCAGGCTTTGGGCGAAGAGAGGAACGAACTGCATAACAGAGAAAGGTATACCATAAGAAACCGGGGTAAGCCTGTCTCCATAGAATTTGTAAAGCCAATGCACAATACTGATTTCTGCAACAACTGCACACGGATCCGGCTAACATCAACCGGCCGGCTGAAACCCTGCCTCATGCGAAGCGATAACCTGACAGATATCATTCACGAGATAAGAAAGGAAAACAGGGAAAGCAGCCTTGACGACATATTCAGGACTGCAGTGAAGAGACGCGAACCTTACTGGAGGGAAACCGATGTTATTGAAAGTGAAATATTTCGCAAGATTTAGGGAGCTTGCAGGAAAATCCGAGGAAGCAGTTGAGTTACAGGAAAGCGCCATAGTACTTGACCTGAAGAAGATGATCCTGCATGAGCATCCGCTCCTGTCCAGCTATGGATCCAGCATGATAGTAGCAAGGAACGAGAATTTCGCAACAGATGATGAGAATCTACAGGCTGGGGATGAAATTGACTTTTTCCCCCCTGTCAGCGGCGGATAAGGTGACATGGCAAGAAGTTCGGAGAGGGCATCGTACGTATCATATGGCGAGGCTATGGAGATCATTCTCTCCCAGAACTGGACCCCCATAGACTCTGAGGAAGCTGATGTCCCTGATTCCATCGGAAAGATATCCGTAACTGACGTATATTGCGGAAGAAATGTCCCTGAATACAATCGCAGTGCCGTTGACGGTTACGCTACGAGATCAGAAATCACTGTAAATGCATCAGAAAGTAGACCGGTAAAAATCGGGAGTTCTTCCCCCATGGCCGAAGGGGAAAACCCATTGGTCCCTGTGAGTACCGGTGAGAAAATTCCTGGAGATGCTGATAGTGTCATAATGTTTGAGGATACAGTTCAGGCGGGAAATGACCTATTTGCCCTCAGGTCAATAAGGCCCTGGGAGAATGTCTCATTGAGTGGCGAAGATCTCAGATGCGATTCTGTAATCATTAAGGCAGGATCCCGAATTGAACCTGAAAACCTTGCCGCGGCATATGCATGCAAAATCAACAGTATACGTGTTTACAGGAACTTTATACTCTCTGTCCTTTCCACAGGGGACGAGATTGTATCGGGCAGGGTACCAAACTCTACCCAGCCGTTGATCCTTTCCTACTTCTCTATGCCTTTCCTTCAGACCGCAGATGCGGGCGTAGTTGATGACACTGGAGAGAACATAAGGGAACAGGTGATCAGGAACCTCGAATCGTGCGATGTCCTGGTGGTTACTGGAGGCAGCGGACCCGGAACACGTGACCTGGTCAGGGAGATTCTGGGATCAATGAGTACCACTCTGTTCCGTGGAGTAAAGATTAAACCAGGCAGAACCGTATCTGCGTTCAATGCAGGAGGAAAGCTTGTCCTTTCTGTTTCTGGACTGCCGGTTGCGGCCCTGGTTTCTGTCGAGGCTTTACTGTGGCCTTTTCTTGAGCTTATGCTCGGCTATAGGAAGAGAAGGGTAATTGTCAGGGCCAGGATCGACGACAAAGTAAACGCAGATCCCGGCATAAGGAGCTACGTAAAGGTTAAACTGAAATGCTCCGATGAGGGATACATTTGTTCCCCGCTGAGAATATCAGGATCGGGAATACTTTCCACCCTCCTTGAATCATCTGGTACGTTGACGATAAAAGAGGGCAGTGAAGGCATAAATAGCGGAGAGACTGTTAAGGTTGAATTGAATGGAGTGAAATGAATGGGGAAAATTTTCAGGAATCTGGTTCCATTCTCCGAAGCAGTGTCACTTGCCATGAAGCATGCCCAGCCGGTAAGTGATATTGAAGTTGTACACACATCAGAAAGCACGGGGAGGATTTCAGCCGATGACATCTTTGCTGAAGTCCCTCTTCCCCCATTTACCAGATCGGAAGTTGACGGTTATGCTGTAATTTCGACAGACATTGCCAATGCATCTCCCGAGAACCCTGTCTATCTGTCGTTAACCGGAAGAGTAGAAATCGGGGACCCCAAGAAAACGCACCCTGGATCCGGGAAGTGCATGTACATCGCAACCGGAGCAATCATTCCTGCATTTTGTGATTCAGTAGTAATGGTCGAGGACGCAGCATCGAACGGACAGACAGTAACGTTTAGGCGGGGTGTATCGAGGTGGGAAAACGTTGCACATTCCGGAGAGGATCTTCGGAAAGGTGCCATCATCGCCAGGCGCGGAACAATTATAGATCCACGAATGATTGGAGTCATGTGTGCAACGGGCATAGAGAAAGTAAGGGTGTACAGGAAAATAAGGATCGGAATAGCCTCATCTGGCAATGAACTCATCCAGCCGGGGGAAGCAATTTCAGCCGGCAAGGTCTATGAATCTAACAGCACTTATGTAGAGTCTGAACTGTCAGCTTTCCGGAATGTGTCCACGAGAAAATACGGATTGATCCGGGATGATCTGGGCGAGACGAAGAGTGCCATTGAAAGAATGGTTGGCGAAAACGATGCGGTTATCGTAAGCGGTGGGACTTCTGCCGGTGAAGGTGATTTTGTATACAGGGTAATGGAGGCCTGTGGGCCGGGAATTATCTTCCATGGTGTCTCGGTCAAGCCGGGAACCCCGACTGTTTTTGCAATGTCCGGCCAAAAGCCCATTTATGGCCTTCCGGGATTTCCCGTATCGGCAATGATGATTTTCAGGACAGTATTCCTGCCGGCTATAGAGAGAATGTCGGGAGAGAAACTCCTGGATCGCACGGTCGAAGCCACGCTGGGGATGAAGACACTTATCAGGATAGGTTACACCAGCCTTATCATCCTGAGGCTCGCAAGGAGAGGAAACTCCATATTGGCCTATCCTGTAACTGGAGCTTCAGGTTCGATTTCACGGCTGCTGGACGCCGAGGGTTTTGCAATAGTTGAGGGGAATAGAAAATTTGCTGACGCGGGAGAGAAGGTAGAGGTACACCTTTTCACTGAGAGGATTCCAGAGTCGATCTTCCTTGGATCGCCTGATGAAATAGCAGAAAAATTTATTCTTAGCATGGAGTCCACGCCAGCAGTCATAAAGATGGAAGAGGATTCAGTGCCAGACTTTATTCGTGAAATAAAGCCCGATTTCGCACTTGTTTCCGGATCAGAAGAGGTCGACCCTTCGAATTTTGGAGACTACTCAAGTGCAGCAACATACGATGTCCCATTTGGTTTTTATTCCAGGGATGATGCCGGGACGGTAAAGTCCATTATAGAATCCATCTCTGCAGGGAAAACCCGGACTGTATCCATTTCTGGAAATGACTCCGTTGCATCTGGATTCCAGAACTATCTTACAGCTTCCGGGCGGGATTCAAGACCGTTTGGTAACATTATCAACTACCTGCCTACACGGGAGGCGTGCCTTTCCTCAGTGACAAGCGGGGAGAACGACATCTTCCTTGGGAAATTCAGGAGACTGGAAAATCATGGACTTAAATTTATTCCTATTGGCAAGGTGCATCAGTCAATTCTTCTTTGCAATGAAACCGTGAGTATGCGGGCTGTGGAGCAACCACTGAAGTCGACAAAGGAGGCGATGACCAGCCTTGCCATTCCTTGAATTTGACCGTTATCTCGGTACCCTGGCTCTTCCCCAGATCTCCCTCTCAGGCCAGAAAAAAATATCCTCAGGGAGCATTGCGGTCGTAGGACTCGGGGGCACTGGTGGAATAGCTGCGGAGTTGTTTGCACGTGCAGGGGTAGCTGAGCTTGTACTCATCGACGACGATACAGTCTCACTGACAAATATCCAGAGGCAGGTGGAATATGTTGAAGCAGATATCGGCAGGAAGAAGGCAGAAACACTGAAGAAAAGAATATCTGCCATAAACCACACCGTGAAGGTAGAAGTCGTAAATGAAAGGTTAACAGGGGAAAATGCATCCGTCATTGGAAAACCGTCTATGATTTTTGACGGAACTGATAATTTCTCCGCAAGGAACGCAATTAACAGATATGCTGTTAAAAACGGCATACCGTGGATCATGACTGCGGCTAATGAGACATTCGGGACAATCAAGGCCATCCTGCCGCACGAGACCTCGTGCACGGCATGTCTTGGATATCCCGATTCTGGAAATGAGGAGATAGGATGTGCCCAGGCAGGCATCCTCCCGTCCGCCCCAGTGGCTATCGGCACAATGGCTTTTTCCCTGGGCCTCAAGATCCTGATGGGAGAAAAAGTGGATGGGGACATAGTCTATATCGACACATGGAATTACACCGTGGAACGGGTCAGGACGTTGATAAACCCAAAATGCACGGTATGCGGAAAACCATGAAAGCCGTTATATTTGTAAAGCGGAGCGTAAGATTTCCAGGCAAGCACAGCGTTCTGGTAAACGGATTGGGGCTCACTGAGGGCATTGCAAGGAAGCTGTCCGGATCAGGGTTGTTCGATGAAACCATCATTTTTTCAAGGGACCGGGATTTTGAATCGGCGTATGGAAGGATAGTTGTTGATGACTCTGGAGGCATCATACTGGATTCTGTCATCATGGCAGTACAGAAATTCGGCGATATATTTGCTTTCGCAGGGGATATGCCATTTATCTGTCTGCACATAGTCTCAGCAATGCTTCTTAAATTTGATGGAAAATCATTGTGCCCGCGGTCCAGCAACAATGTGCTGCAAACTCTTCATTGCATATATGCGAAACGAGACCTGAAAGCTCTCAAAGAATATGCAGGAAACGGTGGGAAATCAATGCATGGATTTATTGAGGGAAATGGGATCATGATGGATTACGAAGCAAAGGACGAGATTTGCTTTGATAATATCAATTTCCCTTCTGATCTGGTGCGATTAAACCTATGAGACTTTGTTTGTGTTGGCAAACCTTGAAATGAAAGTTTCTGCAAAAAAACCTCTCGCCTATCCTGGACATTCGGCAAGGTACCAGGTGTTCTGGACATAGCATGAAATGAGCCAGGCACAATGGTGCATCAGGTTATGGTTTCTGCTAACCATGTTAACGTCCACCTTTGGAAATTATCATCTGTCTGATGCTTAAACTTCGTGGGTGTAACCCTACACCCTCTATCCCGTTCGCAAATGCTTCGGGGATTGCTTTTCTTATTAT
>JAJYRT010000087.1 GCA_021793945.1 Thermoplasmata archaeon | reverse complement strand
AATCTCAACGGTCCCATCATATTCATGTTCAGTCCCATATTTTATTTGAACTAAAATGTTCTCATCATTTAGCTGGAACTGTTCTTCTCTCTTCTTTTCTTCGTGAGTGAGGATCCTTCCGATGATTGGTATCCTCCTCTTCTTACCCTCTGTTTCCTTTGTGATAAACTTAACGTCATTTGCCATCAGGCTTTCACTCCAAACTATCAATAAGATCGTGAAGTTATAAACATTCTCAAAAAAGTTGGAAATTAAGGCTTATAGAGCTAATTTGGTATGTTTAAGGTAACTATTTATTAAATGGGTTCATGAAATTTTAACGACTTTGAAAAAAATATTTGTTTTAATCGCCTTGGCTTTCTTTGTGACGCCATCCTTGCTGTATTCTATTCCGATTGAGTCTCAAGGATCAGCCAGTAGCAGTACTGACAACACATTCAGTGCGGTTCATTCGTTCGAGACGCTAAAAAACAGCACATCAACTTCATCTTCACCAGAGGAACCTGCCCCTTGCCCGAACTGTGGAGGAGGCGGTGGCGGGGGAGGCGGACTCCCTCCAACTGTATCCTATAGCATTGATATACTAGGAAATGCGAAGGTGCAGATAGATAGCAGCACATATTCAAATGGTCAGTCAGTTACCCTCTATGCCTCGACAACCTACGAAATACAGGCAGTCTCCATTGAAAGTGGATTCAAGTTCTTCCAATGAGAAACAAATTCAGGGAGTATTGACAGCTATGAAAGTTCTGCCACATATCTAAATACAGGCACTAGTTCCGGAACCCTCGTGCTTGTCTTGAACCTAACAGATAAAAATTGGGCAGGATTTATTCAATCCGGATTAACGAGCCACGTGACTGGGGAATTTTACGTTCCTAGTGCCTCATACGTGGGCACAACTGTGGCCAAGGATGCTGTCGGCATATGGGTCGGGATAGGCGGCGTTAGCGTTGATCCCCTTTGGCAGGCGGGAGTGGCCGTAAATGTATCGTATAACAATATAGAGACTGTGACGCCTTGGTACGAGGCGTATCCATCGAATCCAGTTTATAGCAATAGTATGCATTTCAACCCGGGTGATTTGGTTCAAGTGTGGACAAATTACAGTAATGGGGCGTCGACTTTCGAAATTAAGGATTATTCTACCGGACAGTCATGGGGAAAAAGCATAAGTTTTACCCGTAATACTTCCACTGGAGAATGGGTTGCAGAGAGCATTGGATATACCCTGCCTAATTTCACAGATATCACTTGGACCAGCTCATCCTCAAATACTGGTAATTTGATCTCTTCAATTCAGGCTAGAGCTCAAGCAATTTCTGGGGTAACCGAAATGTACTGTGGATTCATAACTGAACCCACTCAATTCACTGTGGAGCATGTGGGTTAAATGAAAGGGTGACAGGAAGAGATGACGGACATGAAACTCAAAATAGCATGCATTCTCTTGGTCCTCCTCATTACCATCGAGCTTATCCTAAGAGCTGACTATTTCTGGATCAGATTAATGGTTCCGCTTGCCAGTGATTGGGGACAGCCCCCCATATCTTACGGGATTTTTAAATTCAGGTTTCCATCCACACCGGTCTGGTTCCAATGGGACGAATTGAACGCGTTATACCTCTTGTTCACTTACTACGCAATAATCCTCCTTTCCTTGATTGTACTACTTGCGATCGCACTGTTCTTGACATTTGTTCGAAAACGTGGTCATGGGAGTAGAGATGAAAAAAATACTGCAACTGGGAAAGAACTGATATATGTTTTCCTCAAAGAACCTAAACATTAGCAGATAACCTCTATACTTCTGTAGCTAGTTTGAAAAAGTTTTACAAAAATATGGGCCCCAACAAGGAAGAAATAGATGACGCCATTTACAAGATGTACGTTGAGATAATTAGTGCGTTGTACTCAAAAACTATTTCTATAGATGGAATTTAAGGGTTAAAATGCAATAACTTTTTGAATCACGGAATGAACTTTATGATTACTTTCACGGTGGTGATAATCCCAAAGAACAGTCCAATCAGGACCAGGATCCCAAGAACTGCACCGAACAGGCCGAGGGAGCTTACCGCAATGACGCATGTCTGTATGACTGAATTGTATGCGACAGCTATGGCGTTAAACACAGTACCCAGAACTGTCAGGAATGCTGCAACAGCATCCTTGACGAAACCCTCAACTGTGGAGAGTGTTGCATTGCCAAGCCATGAATGGCATATGGAGTTACTAAAGTTGAATGATTGTTCTAAGAGTATGGCTATGCAAGTTAATGATTCATTCTTAGCCTCAGTATCTGGGCATGATTAGAATACTCATAAAAAGTTGAAGTTATGGAAGGCGATCATTCATAAGGTTTGTCCAAGCAATGTAGTCGTGGTTCCCGCTCACAAAGAAATCATACATCGTGTAACTGCCATGTTCAGTTACCACAGAATGGACACGCAAGTATTTTCCGCTGTTCACATTGTATAGCGAGTCATTGGAAGTCAGATTCTGAGCCTGTATGTATCCGTGATTCGTTAGAACGTCCTGATCTCCTGCCAACTGTAAGTAGCCATTAACAACAACCATCGACGTATGTTGGGAGATGAAGACCTCCAGAACAGTTCCTACCTGCATCTTGCTTGTAGACATATTGTATGTCATTATCAGGTCCCCGGGAGCCACATTCTTTGCATGTATGGACGTGCCGTTCCCCATGAGGATAGGGGCATTTTTATATACACAAGACCCTGGTGACTGCTGAACGCCGTAAAATTGTACGCTTACAGTCTGGCTGCCAGGAGGAACAAAGTTTCCATTGCCAGGTGAAGGCTCATACCATAAAGTCGTAGAGTAATACACGTATGGAGTGGACCAGGGGTTATTTCCAGCGGGCTCACTGAATGAGATGCTGGTTCCAGTTGAACTCTTCTGGACGCCATCAACTTTCACGTTCCACTGCTGTCCCGACGGGAGACCTGATTCATCAAAGGTGATTGCCCAATACTGAGTTGGTGAAAACGATATGCTAATCGCTTTTGGAGAGGTTCCCAGATTGAAGCTACTGCTTGACGGGTTAGATGAGTAGTATTGTACGTTCCCGATGGTGAATGAGTATGTTCCAGGCGGTTCTGTAAACTGAATCTGGCTGCCTGATGTTGATTGTTCATAGCCATTCAGTGTGACCGACCAGGTCTGGCCATGGAGCCCCGACTCCTGGAATGTTACCGTGCTGGTATAAAAGTTAACTGAGTTGTTTCCTCCCACGTTTCCAAGTGCAACGTTTACGCTCTGAATGCCAGAGTCAGAACCCGGCACTTGAACAGTGTAATCTTGCCCAGGCTGTCCGAAAAATCTGTACTGGCCGGAACTATTTGTTTCAACAAAATAGTTATCATTTACGTACTCCCCCAGTGAAGGGTAATAATACTGCGTGCTGATTTCCACCTGCTTGTTTGCCTGTGGTTGATCATTTACGTAAACCGTTCCTCCGATAGAATAAGCCGGGACTGTGTTAAGTTGCAATCTTGATACTGCGCCGGTACCATACACTGGACCTGTCGGCCCGTCTCCAATAACACGATTTGCTCCGTAAAGATTTATCAGCCCTGTGTCATTAAAATCTATGGAAGGAACTTGCAATTCAATGAATTCGTATCCTCCAAAATTATTATACCCATTACCATTGCTCACAATTGTGCCATTTACAACTCCATAGGTCTCTGAGATATTTCCAATTGGACCTATACCGCCTACGTCTATCACATTCTCAACTTTGCTGTCTCCCATGTATTGCCCAAACAGTTGGCCTGCCCCTATTACGATGCCTACGTAGGGTATCGAGGACATCAGATACTCCAAAGTTTGATTCAGGGCTTTTGAATAAACATATCCTCCATAGTATGTACCAGTGACATTAAGCCCTCCATTGTATTGAGTGAACAGATTGCTGTTAGACCCCGGAACCGAGACATTGTAGGCGATCGTCAAACCATTTACCCCTGCCGCGTATTGATCATATGTGGCCCAACTGTTGTTTGACGCGCCAACAGCTACAATTGGGATGTCAACAAGCATTGCCTTATTGGAACTTTGATAATTTTCACTGTAAAGATAAGACAAAGATCCACTGCTTGAAGTCAGTTTGGATGCAAGACCAACCATGACTGTATTGGGGTAGAAATAGCCGTTATGCCCTAGATATGAATTAGCTCCGGAAATCACCGGTGGCAAATAGGGATCACTTGCAATTGCAGTGCTAAGATAGATCGAGTTATTGCCATTGTAACCAGGCCACTGATGATAATTGTTAGTTATGGTCTGGGCCGTTGCAACTTGGGAAAAAATGAGATACCAACTGTAGCAAACAAAATAAAGGCGACGGCTGCTGTCCTAATTTTTCCTATTTTGAAACTATTCTTTTGAAGCATTTAGTTCTCCACGATGGAAAATGCAATCTCGGAAGAGACAGGTTCACTCAGCCCATTCAGTTTCGCTCCCATTGAAAACTGTGGAGCACTGTTCACGTACAATAAGTCGATATAGAGTTCAGCATAAAAACTGAAATGATATGCTTGATTTGAAGAGCTCTGGTTCAACAGGTTCAGCGTTGCATTGTCTACCAGGTGAAGCGGTACATTTAATTCACCAAGATCGTCCAGTCCATTCCCCCCATATGCAGATCCGGAAACGTTAGTGTTGGGAAAAGGCGTTCCGGGTATCGGCATTAAAAGCATTATGAAGCTGCTATCAGTAGAGTTAGTAACTGCCGAATAAAAAACAGTCAGGCTAGCAGGATCCAACGAATGATTTAGCGTGCCGGTAAGGGACAAGTACTCCATAAAAACAAGGTCTTTATTGTCGGTGTAATACATTATACCCCCTTCCCAGAAAGATAAATTAAGATAGGAATCGGTCTGTCCCTTAGTAGTGATGGTAGAATTAGCGCTTAAGTGTGGAATGAGATAAGTCTCATTGGTAAAATTTCCAGTAAAGGTTGCATATTGGTAGCCACCACTTACACTAATGGATACCTTACTGGGATAAAAGTCCTGATACACATGAAGAAGCGGCATAATAACGCCAAAGTTCAGTGCCAAGACTGTAACAACTGCGAACACGACAATCTTGGACTTCTTACTTGATCCTGACATTTTATTATCCCCAAATTGGAAATATATTATCACAATGCCATATAACTTTTCCTATGTTAGCCCCTTTTTTGCGATTTCTGTGGGTCAGGATAGCATGGGACGATAAAGATAGCGATTTACAGTGAACAATGTTCAGAGAGAATTATGTAGGATTTGAAAAAATCTTAGGGGTCTCGCAAGAATGGTTTTCTGACTGCTTGTCGTTCAAGAAAGAATTTATAAATGTCGTGGACATAATTGATGGAGGCGGGCATGTTTGCCATCAGGCTTTCACTCCAAACTATCAATAAGATCGTGAAGTTATAAACATTCCCGGAAAAGTGACAGGTTCCCATTTTTCAATATTTAAGTCAGGGAGGTCAAGACTTAACCATCACTAGTTTTCCGGCCATTACCGTTATGAATAACTTCAAAGGATTACGCGAAATCTGGTAGTGACGTGAAGAAAACTATTTCTCTTGTTGCTGTTCTTATGCTCTTACTAAGCGGGATAGGTGCTTAAATCTCTGGAAAAATAGGTTGAACGTTTTCCGCATACGTTTCTGAAAGCAGTGTCGAAATTAGCATTCCTGCGGTTGAAATGTAGGTCGCTGTCATAGGCTGAATATGCATGTTGTGCACCCATCGTCTCCACTCAGTCCTTGTCCCCCCCCAGGCCCCATACCAGATTACTTCTTTTTACATTTTTGAGTCTTTCGTTTATAGTGTAAATGCTACCAAAGAAATCTTTTAAAATGTCACTGCAAGTGTTTATCAGGGAATAATTTCTTGCAGAACATGGATGACCCTTATCAATTTGTAGAATCACTTGACGAAAGAACCCTTTCATATGTAAATGAAAAAAATGAAGAGTTTTTCAAAATTTATAGTAAATCCAGCAAAAACATAATGGGCAAAGTTGCTAAATATATACAGACAAAGGCTGTTTTACAGGCTTTGGTTTCTGGAAACACCTATGCCATTATGTTCAGGGAGAACAACAAATACAGTGTTTCCCTGAATGACAAGATCGTCTATTCAACAGACAGTGTGATAACATGGATAAGCCTGAGTGATGATGGAAAAAGACTCGCTGTTTTTGAAACTTCAGGATCTGACAAGGGGACTGCAAAGATCCTCGTAGGTGAAAAAATTGTACAGGAAATAAAAGGAAACATAACACAACTGGTGTTCACAGATGATTCTTACTACCTCGTGAAGACATATGTGGAAGCTCCTCCGCCTGACGGTGGTGAACTGAATTCCCACAGAGTGATCCTGAATGGAGAGATTGTTTTTGGAACTGGTTTTGGTAGCACACAATTCATTCATCTACTCAGCAGCAAAGGAAAGATCATTGCAGATGTAGGCAACTGGAATGAATCAACAATCTATTCCGGGGACATTCATGAACCCGGGTCCTGGAAAAAGCTCTATGATCTTGATTCCCCTGTTGAGCTTGTGGGAATTGTAAATGAGAAAGTATGTTACCTTCTTAAAGAGGGAAATGGGATCCTGAAAATCGGTGAAAATACTGTAGTTGACTTTCAATCACCCGTAGAGAACGTAATTCTCGTGAAGGATGGCTTTGTGGTTTCTTATCTCGAAGAAGCAAAGATAAACGTTTCACTTTATGACTTCACGGGAAAGAAGATCAAGGATTTCCCATTGAAAGAACCCATGGGACTACTCATATCAGATTCCGACGAAGAAAGAGCTGTTATGGTCTTCCAGTCATTTGGAACCCCGTATTCACTTTGGGAGTATGAGAACTCAAATCTCACCATGATGGAAGAAAACAGGCTTCTGGACCTTGAAATTGGTGATCATTTTGTACAATCAACTGGAGCCAGAATTCACTATTTTCTTGTGAACCCTAAAAATCATGATGGAAAGAAAGTGTTAGTTACCGGATATGGCGGATTCAATATCTCACTCACCCCGAGATATGTCCCATTTTATGCAACACTACTTTCTGAAGGTATTACACTAGCTCAGGCGAACCTTCGTGGAGGAGGCGAATATGGGAAAAAATGGCATGAAGATGGGATGCTTGAACGGAAACAAAATGTGTTTGATGATTTTATATCTGTTTTAGATGAACTGAAAAAGCACGGATACAGGATAGTAGCACAGGGACGCAGCAATGGTGGCTTACTGGTTGGAGCTATGGTCACACAGAGGCCAGAACTGCTTGCTGGTGCGGTCATAGGTGTACCGGTTCTGGACATGATGAGGTTTCATCTAATGTCGGTAGGTAAGTTCTGGGTAACTGAATTTGGAAATCCGGAAAACGAGGAAGATGTAAAAGTCCTCATGAAGTATTCGCCATACCACAACATTACCCACAGGGAATATCCAAAGACACTTATCTGGGGCTTGTGGAATGATGATAGAGTACACCCGGCTCATGGCATAAAATTCCACATGAAACTCAGTGAATACACAGGAAATGCTTTTCTTCGCATTGGTATGAGCGGCGGCCATGTGGGTATTTCACCATTGGAGGAAATCCAGATGGATTCAGATATGTGCGGTTTCATACTTGAGTGCCTTGACACATCCGCTGAAAGAAA
>JAJYRT010000086.1 GCA_021793945.1 Thermoplasmata archaeon | reverse complement strand
CGGACAGCAACCCTTTGGAATTACCCTCGATACAGCGAATAAAATGCTTTATGTTTCAGACAATGACTTTAACGCGTTGATAGCAGGATACCCAAAGGAATACAATGTTACAATTATTAATTCAGTCACTAACACGGTTGTAAAGAATGTGGTTCCGGGGACTAGTCCAGAAGGAGTTGCATATGATCCCATAAACGGCCTGGTTTACGTGGCCAACTACGGGTCTGGAAATATATCGGTCATAAGTCCTGCCACGGAATCAATTATACAGAGCCTACCTGCAAAGATTCTTACACAGAATGGGCCCAGTGCTCTGGTTTACGACCCGGTGCTACAACAGGTGATTTCCGTCAATGATATCGCAACCATAGATACGACGCTGAACTACAACACCGCCGGGGGGTACGCTGCACCTTTTCTTGATTCTCCTGCGCCAAACTCCATTGCCTTCGACCCCAATAATCACCTGCTATACGTTTCAGATAATTCTGGCAATTTTGTAAACGTATATTCCCTGAATGGCATCCTTGTTAAATCTATTGAAATGCCTGGCCCGGTTAGTTCAGTTGCTTATGGCAATAATACCGTGTTTGCGGCTATCAATACAAACCCTGGAGAAGTGGTCCTGATAAATCCCGAGTCAAATGCTGTGTTGAAAACTGTGATTTTGCCATATGCAGCACCAGATGGACTTGCCTACGACATCCGCAATAACACATTGTTTATTGCCTTCGCAAGCAACAACGATGTTGGAGTGATGAGCTTGAGCACCTATGGTATAGTGCAGAATCTTGGAGTAGGTATATCACCAAAGACGCTAACATACAGTAATGTTACGAATCAGGTCTACGTCGGGCAGGAAGATGCCAATATCCATGTAATTAACGCAAGCAGTTATGTAAACATATATCCGTACGGTGTCGCCGGATCATTTCCATCCCAGGTGATTTATGATCCCTATACAAATTCCATTTACATAACCAATAGCAACAATAACAGCATGTTTATAATTAATGAAGAAAAAATAAACTATAAGGTCAATGAAGCCACTCCATTTTACACCGTACCGTTGGGAAGCCCGCAGCAGAGCATAGCTCTGAACCCGTCAAACGGGTTAATTTACATAATGCAATCGAGCACAGACAATATCACGATATTTAACCCGTTGCTAAATGAAACTGTTGGCTCAATCAACGCCGTTTCACTCTCGGGTGCGGGACTTATGACTTACATACCCGGTGTACAGATACTTCTGGCAGCAGATTCCAGTGGTTATCTGGAAGAAATTTCGCCTGCGCAGACTTTCAATGTTTCAGTCAAGGTTGGCAATCTGATACCAGCTGGAAACACCTGGAATGTACAGATACAGCCATCAATAGACAGCGCGCTTGCACGGGTGTACAGATCAACACAGCTATCCAACCAGTCCGTATTTCTTCCTTTGTCTAATGGCACGTATGACCTTAACATTTCCACAAGCTATAGTGGTGTGCCTTCAATTCACGGATTTTTCGTTGTCAACGGTTCAGGAGAAACGCTATTATATGATAATCGACAATATGATGTAAACTTCACCGAGACTGGCATACCGTCAGGTGTGAAGTGGTCTGTTGCTATCGGTGGAAAGACATATTCTTCTTTTTCAAATATCACCCAACTCAAGCTCTTACCTGGAACTTATGAGGTTAACATTACAGGATCTGAGGGGTATGAAGCATATCCTTCAAGCCTTCTTGTATCTGTGTCAGGTTCCAACATTTCGCAGAACTTGTACTTCCAATCTCCTCACAGCCAGACGTATGGATCCGTGAGCAGTACAGTGAGCCTTTACAGCGGCGCCTCCTATTCTGGAGATTCATACATCCCTGTAACCTCATCTACTAGTTCATTCTACAGTGCCTATGATCCAGCCCTTGGGATCATGTTTATACCGGTTCATGCAGGATCGCATGCATTCATTCAGGTCTACAACACTTCAGACAAAACCCTCTTAGCATCTGACTACAAACCCCTCAACCAGAGTTTCTCCTTGGTTTCTCCGATTTCGGCCTACTTTGACCCAATCAATTCAATGTTCTACGTCGTTGACAATTTCTACAACGTACTGGCTTCTGTCTTTCCAGACAACGGAACTATTGGCAGCGTGGTACATTTGCCAGGCGAACTCACAAGCATGTTAAGCGGGATCGGAGACGTAGTTTATGCAGCCAATGCTACAGGCTCTGTTTTTGGTGTGAACGTAAATACAGGGGTTGTAAAGAATTTCACCGTGAGTCCGGATCTGAGCAATACAGTAATGTTACCATATCACCAGAATCTATTCATGCTTAATAATTCTGGAAGCAGCTTAATTGAGCTCAATACCACTACGAGATCAGTCAGCCAGTTTACCTTCACCAGCGGCTTTGTTGCTTTTCAGGTCATTGCCGGGGAACCAGGAGTGCTCTATATTTCCGGTGACAATGCCGGGTTTGTGGAGGTCTTCAATGAAAGCACGGGAACAGTAACAGCATCTGTTGACCTTGTCAGCAGCCTGGGAGGCAGAACATATTCCGGGAACATAGTTACCGGAGGTGTATATGACCAAATCAACGGATATATGTACTTCAGTTCTGCTGCAACATTCTCGCAATATTCCTATGGAAATTTCACTGTCTACGATCCGGAATCCGGAAAGGTGATCAGCAGCTTCCCCGGCCTAAACTCCTCCTCAGCCATATCCATGATACTTAATAGCTCGAACCAGAAAATATATGCCGTGGACCTGTCAAGTGAAACTATCACAGTAATTTCTCCGCAAACGTATTACAGCGTTACAGTGACCGAAAAGGGTCTGCATGCAGGTACAACATGGACATTGAAGCTAAGCAATGGCGAGATATTTACTACAACAGGAACCTCCATAACATTCTCCGCTGAGAATAACACACTGTATTCCTACACCTTGGTCAGCGGCAATTCATCTTTCAGCGGCACACCTGGAACATTTACACTAAGCGGAGCCCCTGAAGCCATCCAGGCAAGTTTCAGCTTGATCAAGTATGCTGTTGACATAAAGGAAACTGGACTTCCCTCTGGAACGAAGTGGTTCGTTAGCATAAATGGCACAATGTACAACTCTACCACTGATGAGATAGTGGTGCAGTTGCCAAATGGGACATATTCCTACACCGTAAGTGGAATGTCCGGATACAGCATAACTAATGGCACTGGCAGCGTGAGTGTCAGGGGAGGGGCAATCACCGATATAAAATTCAGCAACTCCTCCTTGGGCCTTCCTGTTGCAGATATTGAAATTATAGCCTCAGTTATACTTGTTTCCACAGCCGCAGGAGTTGCCATGTATTTTCTAAGGATACGCAGGAAGAAGTAACGCCTGGAATAACTTCCTGCCTACAATTTTTTCTATTCTCTATTTCTCAAAATCTGGTCTGAATTGTCGGTGTAATGCCGTTGGTGAAATGATAGGCGTACACTCATTCAATGTGACTTTCAGGAATTACAATTACGTGAAGCCTGAAAATGAAAACTGACAACATTATCTTACTTTTCATGGGAAGTGAAATAATGCAATGCGCCTGTGGACCATGCCTGCGGAAAACAGGGCTTAATTCTCATCCTTGATGTCTGCAGGATGTGCCCATCCAGCGATACGCCAAAATATTCCGGCAATCCGCCAATGAATTCCGACGCTCTGATCATTCGTTCCCTCAATTCGGCATATTCCTTGCTAAATCCACATTCTTTCAGCCCGATTGCAATAATCCAGTTGTCGTGTGGCCAAACTGAACCTCTCTGGTATGCCCTGGGATCAAAATTTCTGTCCTTTGATGAAAGGCATCTTATGCCGTAATCTGTCATTAAATCAGATTCAAACAGCCTGCCCACTATGGATTCCTCCTGGCTTCTTGTCAGTATGCCGGAAAAAAGGAGGTGCCCAGGGTCGCTGGTTATCGCCTGGTTTAAGACTCCATCTCCATCTATTGCGAGCCCAAGGTAGTTTTCGTCATACAGACTGAAATAATCATATACATTTTCCTGAAGAAAGCTCAGGGCATCGTCTATGGCTTCAGTCAACGTGGAATGATCCTCGAAGAATTCGCCTGGGAACAATTCTCTTGTTTTGCGCAAAGCCCGATATGCGTATCCCTGTACACCTATGACACTTACCGGAGACTTCATCTGTTCAAGCATTGAACCTATTCCATCTCGCCAGCTCTGGGATAGTAGCCCAGAATCCTGCGGCGGTTTCCTGTAAGACAGGAAGGATCCGTTCATGCCATCCCTGATGATCCAGGAAAGAGCCTCGGCCACTGATTTTCCTATTTCCTGGCTCATAGCTTCCTTTTCCACAGAATATAGCATTTCGGCCAATATTACATACAGGGGTGTGCTGTCAACTGAGAAATAATTCTTTCCTGACTTCAACCACGGAACAGTTCTGGATCTGCTCTCGATCAGTGCAGGATCAGTCTGGTTCTCATGTATTATTTTTCCGGGACATTCCATACTCACAGGGTCATATTTCTTTCCCTGAAGGCGCATTAGGGCAAGAAGAGTTGAAGCGGCTATGGAGTTGTCTGCTCCAAGATACTCCATTGATGAAATAATCGAGTCTCTTCCGAATATTGCACGAAACTTTGGCAGTCCTGCATAAAGCCACCCTTCCGGGCTTCTGAGCATCCTCAACTGCTCCATCAGGTTTGGAGAAGATGTCATTTTGCCTTCACTGATTCAATCAGCTTTCCATCGGTATCATAAACGTTGAATTTGTTCAGGTGAAAACGTATATGTTCTCCAACCGTGAATTTCCGGGAAGATCTAACGCTTACAGTCGATCTGAGAAAATCATTTGTATTGACCGGTAGATCACTTAGAACCTCATCTTCATCGTAGTCCACGGCATGATTTCCATCTGAACTGTCAAGGGAGCACTGTACATGGTAACTCTCCTCGCCGAGCTGGCATAACTGGACTGTTCCGCCTATCTCACCTTCCCCAATGGTAGCCCATGAATCCCTGAAACCAAGGGTTCCCTTTCGTAAGCCGAACCTTTCGCCATCGATAAAATTCATGGGATGATCTCCAATAAAGTCGCCCACCCATGTGCTGCGGGGTTCATCCAGAAGCTCTTCATACGTTCCTATCTGTTCTATCCTGCCAGACCGAAGTATTGCAACCCGATCTGACAGGCTACCTGCCTCGGACTGGTCATGAGTAACGTAAACGAAGGTGTGACCCAGCTCTTTCTGTATCTTCTTCAATTCACTCCTTGCAACGACCCTTACCCTTGCGTCGAGATTACTAAGGGGTTCATCGAGCAGGAAGATTTTTGGGTCCCGGACGAGGGCTCGTGCCAGTGCCACACGCTGCTTCTGGCCTCCGCTCAGGAGTGTGACATTCTTTTCCAGTACCTCGGCTATTTTAAGGGTCTCGGATATCTCACTCACTTTCTTCTTTATCTCGGTTCTTGATTTCCTTGCCATCTTCAGCGGGAAAGCTATGTTCTGGTATGCAGTCATGTTTGGATACAGGGCATAGTTCTGGAAAACCATGGCGATGTTCCTCTTATTCGGTGGAAGCTTGCTTATGTCGACCCCGTCCATGAGAATCTTTCCTGCTGTCAGATCCTCGATTCCAACAGTAACCCTTAACAAAGTAGTCTTTCCAGTACCTGATGGTCCCAGTACAACAAGGAATTCCCCATCGTAAATCTCAAGATCAAGCTTATTGAGAATCTTGCTGCTTCTATAGTATTTATATACATTTTCATATTTCATTTTGACGTTCATCCAATCAGTCCTCCGGATAGATACTGCCCCTTGAGATATTTCTGGAATACAACTACCAGAATGATTACTGGCACTGTGGCAACAAGAGCAAATGTCGCCGACTGGAGCGGAAGATCCCTTGTTACGTAATTATACAATGCCACAGGGAAAGTTGAGTCTGTCGGGACAATGGGGGCAATGATGAATGCGTAGGTAAATTCATCCCACGAAGTCATCCATGAAAGTATAAATGCAATGAGGATGGGAACCCTGATGAGGGGAAGGAGAATCCTGGCAAATGTGGAGCTTAATGGTGCGCCATCGACCCGCGCCTGGTTTTCCAGGTCCCGGGGCAAGGACCTGAATCCGCCCATTATTATGAAGACTGTAAGCGGAAGGACTACAAGTTCCTGGGCAAGCGCTACTCCAAGAACAGTATTCTCCAGGTGTGCAGAATAAAAATAGAGGGATATGGGTATGGCAATTACCAGTCCAGGCATCATGTTTATTATGAAAAGGAACGCTATGATTTTGTTTGATATCTTTGCAGTAAGCTTAGCAATGCCATAACCGGCGGGAATCCCGAGAAGGAGCGCGAGCGCCCCTACAATGAATGCTACTTCAAGGCTCCTGATTAAAGGGCCGAGAAGATCAACCTGATAGAAAGAGTTGACAATGTTGCTAAAGGTTATTTCAAGAGGGAATTGCAGTGGATATATTAGGCCGAAGGTGAGCTTGGTTGGCTCAAAGGCAATCAGGAAGAGGACCCAGAAGGGATAAAAGAAGAGAAGTGCAAGCAGGACAACGGCGATGTAAATTAGGTAATTCGTCTTACTTGGCATACTGCTTGGCACCCCCTATCTTCAGGACGAATATGGAATACGCCATGATTATGAGCAGCAGTACCGTAGCCGCCGCATATGAAATTGGTCTTGTCGCAAGCGTTGAATAGTTTTCATAGATGAGGGTGTTTAGAATCAGGGGGTGATAACCTATAAGGACAAGAGGCAGGGCAAATATGTTAAATTCACTGACGCCCCTTACAAGTAAGGCTATTGATATCAGAGGAGCTATTGCAGGTAGCGTTATGTGCGTAAACCGATTGAAGGCACCAGCGCCATCTACGGAAGCAGCCTCGTAAAGTGTTGGCGAGACAGAGGACAGCCCGCCATACAGTATAAGCGCCACGAGAGGTGTGTTCTTCCAGAAATCAGAAAACATGACCACTCCCAGATCTGATATGGAGGAAGAGAACCAGACAACCGGCTTAAAGCCAAAAGCGACCAACACTCCATTGGCAAACCCGCCAACATTGGTGAAAATCAGGCTGAAAATGAAAGCGCTGACAATTGTTGAAATCCCGAAGGGGATTATGACTATTGATGAAAATATCTTGCTCCCTGCAAAGGGCTTCATCATAACCATTGCTATGGCAAGTGCGAGAACCAGTTGTATAAGCAGCGCACCTACGCTTACTATAAGAGTGTTACCTATTGACGAGTAAAGCCCGTAGCTTGGCAATACAGAATAGTTATAAAGGGAAAATTTTCCGCCGACAAGAAAGCTCTGGTAAACTACAGTAATAGCGGGAATTATTGAAAGTCCAATAACATAAGCAATGGCCGGCAAAGCAAAGAGAACGTACACGAGGTGCTTCCTTCTTATCTTTAATCGTCTCTCCCTGATGCCAGCGAATTCAGAATCCATGTGTATCCTTATGTGCATTACATGATATATATTTTTTTAAAAAATGATGATAATGATTGACAGGGCTGCATCCCTGACTCTTGAAAAAAATAGGAATTTTAGGTGACTTAAATTTCACGCCTGTTGTATATTATGATTGAGACAACCAGGCTTATGACCAGATATCCTACCATTATCACTAACCCTTCCCATACATATGGCGTATATGAGGTTACTGAGAATCTGCCGTTCCCAA
>JAJYRT010000085.1 GCA_021793945.1 Thermoplasmata archaeon | reverse complement strand
GGGTGCAGTTCCACTCCTTCAATGTGTCCATGCCTGTATTCCATCTGTGTTCGCACATCTATTGGCTTTATCCCCTCTTCCCTCATCTTTCTCTCAAAATCGTCCGGCGAAAGATTAACCAGCATATCAGGCTGCCTGAAATAATCCAGAAATCCCATGATACCCAATTCTTACTAATATATATAATCAACTGGAAAATGAAAAACTGAGGGAAGAACTACGTCCCTTCTTCCCATGAGTTGGCGTATTTCTCCTGCTGTGGGGTCAACTGGTCGAGTGTTATTCCAATAGCCTGTAGCCTGATCTCTGCGACATACCTGTCTATGCTCTCCGGAACCGAATAAACCTTTTTCTCAAGAGTGGAACTATTGGAGACAAGATATTCCGCAACCAGTGCCTGCAGTGCAAAGCTAAGATCCATGATTTCAACCGGGTGCCCCTGCCCGGATGCGAGGTTTACAAGCCTGCCATCCGCGATGAGATTCACGGTGTTGCCGTTTTCCAGCCTGAACTTCTTGACGCTCTCCCTTACGGGAACAATGCCCATGTTTCTCTTCTCAAGTTCTGATACTGCAATCTCGTTGTTGAAGTGCCCGGAGTTTGCCAGTATTATGTCCTTCTTTGCGTTCAGCATATGATCGTATGTCACGACGTCTTTCATTCCGGTAGCTGTCACCACCATGTCAGCCGACTTTATTGCATCCTCCATCCTTTCGACGCTGAAGCCTTCCATCAAAGCTTCGTTTGCCTTGACAGGGTCAATCTCCGTAATGCTAACCCTTGCTCCCATGCCCTTCATCCTGAGTGCTATTCCCTTCCCGCAGTATCCGTACCCGGCCACTACAACCTTCTTGCCCGCTATCAAGATGTTGGTTGCATTCATGATTCCGTCAAGCGTGCTCTGGCCGGTGCCGTACCTGTTGTCAAAGAGGTGCTTCATCTGTGCGTCGTTAACGTCGAACATGGGGAATTTCAATGCCCCGTCCTTTTCCATTGCCTTGAGCCTTACGACTCCGGTCGTTGTCTCCTCGTTTCCGCCGATCACGTTCGGGAGCAATTCCTTGCGGTCCCCGTGCACGAGCTTTACAAGATCCCCCCCATCATCCACGATTATGTCGGGTCCAATGTCGAGTGCCTTGTTGAGATTCTCGTAATATTCCTTCTCGTCTTCACCTTTCTTTGCAAAAACCTTCATTGAATAGTCGCTTTTAAGCGAAGCGACGACGCTGTCATCTGAACTGAGAGGGTTGCAGGATGCCATGTTTACGGTTGCTCCCCCTTCCTTAAGCAGAAGGGCGAATATCCCTGTCTTTGCCTCCACGTGCAGTGCCATCGCCACCTTGATCCCCTTGAACGGTTTTTCCTTCATGAACCTGGGACGTATCTGCGAGATGACATCCATGTGTTCCCTTGCCCATTGCAGCCTTAAAAATCCCTTTTCTTCCACTTTATTCACCCTTCAGCTTCTTACAGTCCAGTGTGTAAAGCACGCCATTCCCAATAATAGTTTTCCCAATAACTATATCCCTTATGTCCCTTTGAGGCTGGAAGAGGGGCAGTCCATCACGTATGAGTATGTTCCCCACGTAGATGAAGAATTCATCACACAGGCCTTCCGATAAAAGCTCGTTTATCACTGTTCTCCCTCCCTCCACCAGGATGCGCCTGAAGCCGAGGCCATGCAGGTGGTCCATGATTTTATCCACGCTCAGGTCTGCCTCGTCACGCACTATCATCCTGGCATTTGGCAAGTTCCTGCCTCTCTGTGACGTGAAAATCAGGGTGTCAGCCGTACCGTCGAATATATTCGCGGTTTCTGGAACCCTGAGCTTGTTGTCCAGCACGATCCTCTTCGGGTTGGCTCCGTTTTTCCCCCTGATGGTCAGGGAAGGATTGTCGTTTATTACGGTATTGGCCCCCACCATTATGGCATCAACGGAACTCCTGATGCCATCAACGCGCTTCATGTCTTCATCGCATGAGATCGATACCCTTCTGCCGCCATTTCCGGCAATCATGCCGTTGAGGCTCTGCGCAACGTTGATTATTATGTATGGCCTTGACGTCACAGTACCGTTTATGGCAAGACGGTTAAAAATTATTGCAAGACGTCCCAACGCACACATGTCAGAAGAAGGGAAATGGTATTTTAGGTGTGCAGCAATCTCCATTGGCAGATGAAAGTAAGCGAACTTGGTTACCCTGTGGAATTCATTGAGATCGCTGGCGGCGATCATGATCTGTATCCGCACCAACAGGAAGCCATAGAGACAATTCGTGCCGGCACTAATGTCCTGGTGACTGTTCCAACTGCATCGGGAAAGACCCTGATCGCATATGCGGCGATCATGGAAAAGCAGAAAATGGGGCTGAAGTCCCTTTATATCGTTCCTCTCAAATCCCTTGCATCTGAAAAGTTTGATGACCTGAAGAAACTCCGGAAGCTTGGGATGAGGGTCACAATAGCCGTCGGAGATGTGGATTCATCGCCGTCCTTCATAAAAGATTATGATGTTGTGGTCTGCACCTCGGAGAAAGCGGATTCCATGATAAGGCACGACCCCTCAATCCTGTACGATATTGGGCTTATCATAGCTGACGAGGCTCACCTCATAGGTGATCCGGATCGTGGTCCAAAACTTGAGATGGTACTCTCCGCCTGCATGTACCTCAACCCTGACCTCACCATTATATCGCTATCCGCCACAATTTCCAACGGAGAGGACATGGCCAGATGGCTCAGGAGCAAATTGATCAGCAGCAATTTCAGGCCGGTTCCGCTGAGGTATGGAGTGATCAATGGAAATGAGATAGAATATACGGACGGGAAACTTGAAAATGTGAGCGGAAAGAACTACCTGGATGACATAATAAGCGCGGATATCGAAGGCGGAGGGCAGGTTCTCGTATTTGTCAATTCCCGCAACAGGGCAGAAGCGCTTGCAAAGCAGATAGTCCCGATCACGGGGAAATATGTCTTTCTGGAGGAGAGCCTCATCGATCTGGGGGATGATGCTGACAGATACCAGGAGATGCTCAAATCCCTATTGAGAAAAGGCGTCTCGTTTCACCATGCCGGACTTTCCATGAAGGAGAAGGATACCATAGAGAGACTTTTCAGGGAACGTTACATAAAGGTACTGGTGGCAACGCCAACCCTGGCTGCAGGAGTGAACCTTCCTGCTCGCACCGTAGTGGTCAGGGACATGAGCAGGTTCATGGATGGTTACAGCCAGTATGTGAAGAAAATAGAGATACTCCAGATGCTTGGAAGGGCAGGCAGGCCCGGATACGACACGGAGGGCAGAGCGCTGATCTACGCCTCAACAGATAGCGCCGTAGAGAAGGCACATGAATACCTGTCGGGAGAATCTGAACCCATTATCTCCATTTTCGGAGGAAGACGAGCACTGCAGATGAACGTTCTTGCACTGGTTTCCACGGGAATTGCGAAAAACCTCGAAGAGGTGAAGAAATTCTTTGGATCGACATTCTTCGGGCAGCAGAACGTTATCTCTGATATATATGCTGATCTCGAGAGAACCCTGGGCTTCCTTGTATCAGAGGACTTTGTCAGGGAGAGGATGGGAAACTACGAGGCGACCACATTCGGAAAGACTGTCAGCGATCTTTACATAGAGCCAAAAACCGCGCTGATACTCAGGGAATACTTTGAAAAGCCCCATTCCATTGATCTGGCCCTCTTCTATATATGCAGGACCCCGGACATGATCAATTTTTCGGCCAGAACAGGGGACATGCCTTACATAAGTGATTTTCTTGAAGAAATTGAGGTATTCGATGATGACGATGACAATTATTCGGCTGCAAAGACTGCAATAGTACTGAGGAACTGGATAGACGAGGTCCCAATCATCGACATAACAGAGAAGTTCAATATAGGTCCTGGGGACGTGCAGAGCAAGATAGCCTCGGCTGACTGGATTTCATATTCACTCTCCAGGCTGGCGGAATTGTTCAAGCCGGAGATCAGGGGAGACCTGGAACGCCTGAATATAAGGATCAAGGAAGGAATTAAGGAAGATGTCCTTTCCCTAATCACCATACCGAACATAGGAAGGGTCAGGGCAAGGAGGCTGCACAGGGCGGGTTACAGGACTCTGGATCAGGTTGCTTCCGCGCAACCCTCGGATATCTCCAGGATATTCGGATTTTCATCCAAGCTCGCGAACGAGACAGTGGATCATGCCAAGCGGATTAAGGGGAGATACAGATGACAATTCACGTTTCCGTGAACAGGGAAGATGCGCAGGACTCCATATCCATCCTGAAAAGGATGGGAATCATAGATAATTCACACAAAATTTACAACTCTGGGGAAAGGGTCTTCATACCTGTCAAATCGGCGGATACCATTCCGGAATCAGTTCCGGGCACCATCATTGATCTGGACGGAAAGCCCAATGAGGAAAAGTTGAGGCCCCTGATTCAGCCCGGTTCCTTTGATGTTATTGGACACATTGCCATAATCAAGAATATTGACGGGAAGGATTATTCGTCGAAGGCTGAGGAGATACTGAAGACGAGGAAAAGTATCCGGACTGTGTACCTGGATATGGGAGTAAAGGGCGATCACCGTAAAAGAACGCTTGAGCTCCTCGCCGGTGAGGACTTGCCGGAAACGCTGTACAGGGAGAATGGAATCACGCTGAGGGTAAATGTCAGAAAGGCATATTTCTCGCCCCGCCTGGCAACGGAAAGGTTGCTGATTTCCAGCAGGATCAGGAATGGAGAATATGTGTGCGACATGTTCTCCGGCATTGGTCCGTTCTCCATATCAATTGTCAAGAATGCCAGGGTGCGCGTGGTCGCAATCGATTCCAACTGCGACGCCGTAGAAATCCTCAGGGAGAACATCAAGATCAACAGGCTGGCCGGTACCATTGATGCCATCTGCGCGGATTCCTCAGCGGAGATCTCGAGACACGGCAAGTTCGACAGGATTATAATGAACCTGCCTCACGATGCATTCAACTTCATTGATAATGCGTACGCAGCCCTGAATGATGGAGGCATGATAAATTATTACGAAATTAGCACCGATGAGGGTATAACCGACAGGATGATGCAATTCCGGGACATGGGACTGAAACTCACGTGGAAAAGGGTCGTGCACGGATATTCTAAAATGGAAAGCCTGCATTCAATGGAGTTCCAGAAGATTCCAAGGGACTAGGTTCTTCTTCCCGCGGAAGCGGAATATGTTTTCCACCTGTCAAGAATTGGCAGTTTCTCATCGTAAACTGTATCCATGAGATTCAGGTGCTCAAGTATTCCCATGACCGATTTGTCCGCGTCCCTGACGGCGGAAATCAGGTCCTTGTTCATGTTTGTTGAATCGCCACCTGAAAACAGCCCGGGTATGGATGTCATTCCCACATCGTCAACTACCACATGCCCCTGAGGCGTCAACCTGAGGCTCCTCAGATACTCAGGATCTATGAATGAGTAGTCCGTTTCCTGCCCGGTCGCCTCTATGACAGTATCTGCCTTTATCTCATGCACCTTGTCCTTGATCGGTACAGGCTTGGCCCTTCCGCTCTTCTCCACTACCATTTCATTCTGCCAGTACTTCACCGCTACGACCCTGCCGTTTTCCTGAACGTATTCAAATGGAGTGACTTCCCATTCATATTTCACAAACTCTTCAACGGACTCTTCCAATTCCTCTTCCGCGTTGAGTGATGGATAGCCGGGCCTGTCCTGCTCCCTCCTGCGATACATGATTATAACGTTCTTGGCGCCAAGGCGCATAGCCGTTCTTGATGAGTCATTTGCCGTGAATCCTCCCCCGATTACGACAACATCGTTGCCAACGTCAATGTTTTCCCCGAGGCTAACCCTTTGCAGGAAATTCATCGCGTGATAAACGTTTGGTGCATCTGATCCGGGAGTTCCGGTCATGTGTGGCTTGTGCGTGCCTATGGACATGAAGACCGCGTCATTGTTCTGCATTATCTCGGAAAATTTGATATCCTTTCCTACGACCGTGCTGAGGTGAACTTCAACGCCCTGTGAAAGGATGAAATTAATCTCCTTGTCAAGCACGTCCTGGGGTAGCCTGTACCTCGGAATTCCGGTTTTCATGAAACCACCCAGCGCAGGCAGGGCCTCGTATATGGCTACCCTGACGCCCTGGATTGAAAGATAGAAGGCTGCAGTAAGACCAGCAGGTCCGCCGCCAATTATGGCAACTTTCTTGTCTACAAACTTTTTCTTGGGCACGCTGATTATTTTCCCGTAATCGCTGAACTTATCTGCGGCATACCTTTTGATGTGCCTTATTGCTATCGGGCCGCCTTCGTCGTAAAGGACACAGATATCCTCACAGAGATGGGTACACACCCTGCCGATTATTGCAGGGAAAGGCAGTGTCTCAAAAACTATCCTGACAGTCTGGGCCGGGTCTCCTATCGCAGTGCTTCTGATGTAGCCGCCTATGTCAAGGCTGGCTGGACATGCCTGTGTGCAGATGTTGCATCCTATGCACCTGCTGGCTTCGGCGTACGCTTCGTTGTCAGTGTATTCCTTTACTGGCTCAATTTCGAATGATTTGATCCTCTTTGCCGGATCTTCATGACTCTGCTTGACACGTTCGAAATTGAGCATTTACTTGATCCCACAGGAAATCTGCTTGACAGTTATAAACCTTATCTAGCTTGGAAATACACCATTTCAGGATAGAAAGTGCGGTACCACAAGCATTGCAAAGAAGAGCACAAAGAGTACGCACGATGAAAGAGCGATGTACAGCCTGTTCCTGGTTTCTATAAATGAAATAAGGGCAATGACAACAACTGTGATAGGTGTGAATATGAGAACCCACAGACCGAATGCGACGTAAAAGGCTCCATCCAGCTGATACATGCCGGTAAACAGGTTGTTGAGCGGTATAAGGGATGAATAGAGTGTCTGGGCCTTGGAATAGCTTGCGATCTGGGCCAGGGTGTAGCCATCTGCGCCTCCCTTGATCATAATTATAACTACGCCGCTGATAATGGAGGCCATGCTCAATATCACACCGGTTCTCAAAGAAGCACTGATAATCCTGTAAACGTCAAAGTGCTTCAACAGACCTCACCCTCCTCAAATTATGCAAATAAAGCACTCCTATGAAGACCACGGCGATCACGATGGAAATTGAGAACTGGATCAGCGGGACCATGAAAAAGATATTATCGGTGACAAAACCACGGATAATCATCTCCACCCCAAGAAATGAGAGAATCGCCAGAAATATCCATCGTATATCCTTGTTGGTAATCTTGACCAGCGCCTTGGCTCCAAAATAAGCCCCGATCACGACGCCAATTGCCGTGGCGGCAGCGATGAATATCTGGATATAGCCAGAATACCAGTAGATAGAACTTCCGGTGGCGGCTGTTATGCCTATCATAAAATTGCTGGTGGTGGTAGTGACTTTCATTGGCAGGTTCATTGCCCAGTCCATCCCCAGAACCTTGAGAGCACCGCTACCAATACCCAGAAGCCCGGATACCGTACCCGCAAAGAACATTATTATCTCCCCAAGCCACCATCTTATTCCGTTATAGTTCACGTCCTTCTTCAGCCTTGCATCATGATATTTGCCGGACAGCTCGAAAATGCGTGTTGTCCAATCTGGTCTTGTGTGAGGTGGCAATTCGCTCTGCCCACGCTTTACCGCAGGAACCAGGGATCCCAGCAGCACAATCCCGAATATTACATAAATGAGCCATGTCAAGGCGTGGTGATCCAGGTACACTGTCAGCAGTGATCCAACAACCGCTCCAATTGTTGTAGCTACTTCCAACCCTACGCCGATCTTTATGTTTGCGATCTTCTC
>JAJYRT010000084.1 GCA_021793945.1 Thermoplasmata archaeon | reverse complement strand
CCTGTATCTTCAGGGTGAATTTCTCAGGCACCAATGTCTCCCTTCCGGTGTATATCCATGGCACTGAATACCTATTGCCATTCCATGAGACATAGCAGTCCCGTGATACCTTGTGCGTTTCTTCTTTGCGGGTGAAATATTCCGGTGCACGATCCACATGGTTGAGCTTCTCCATTGCCAGGAGCTCCCCGGGAATCTGGTGCGTTGTGCCATGAGCATTTCCATTAACGACTGAGAGCCACTGCATACACTGTGCATTTATTTAGTCAAGGGATGCGAAGGATCTGCCTGCCCAGAAATCTGCGAAACACTACAATGTTGTATCTGAGATACTCGATGGTGTTCTCGATCTTTCCCTTCGTTTGAGCGCGATATGGGAAGCAGAGCCTCACAGTGAATCCGCAGTATTCAGAGAAATCCCTGAACTTCCTGTTGAACACAGATTCAGAGGCATTTATCCTGCGCTCGAGAACCACCTGTTTCATGTTATCGAAGAGTATGGTGCCCGTGTATCCTCCAAAGAAGGGGAAGGCATTGAGGAGCATCTTTATTACATTCTCTGTGGAGATGTCAGTGGTGAATTCAGCATATCTCATTCTTGAATATCCAGGATGATGCTGAATGCATACAGTTTCCTGCGTTTTCCGTCCATGTCGATGTATCCGAACTCACAGAAGTCCACCTGTGATTGTTTTCCGGGTTCGGTTTCGTACCTGTATACCGCCTGGATCCTGCGATCTTTCCTTATTGTGGAACAGTAATCCTTCAGTATTGTGTATCCTCCGTCATAACAGAGCCTCCTGATCTCCTCCAGTGTCCTGACAGAGGAGAAATTGTACTTCCCTGTGAACTCCTTTATTTCCCCCTGTACGGATCGAGCTTGGAGTCTCTCTTCCTGCTCTGATGCTCCAAACCTGCGGAAGGACGGGACGGTAGTGGACATATCGCAGTTCCTGACGGAAAGGCGTGAGGCAGGTGCGGTGCCCAAACCTTCATCATAGGTAGAAAAACGTGATGGTTTATTACAGATGACCTACTACGATGCCTTGTATGCATGCCAGTGAGAACCTTCCGGCAGAACAGACTTCCCCATACAGGTGGGTTATGGCCCTTGTTGCCGGAATACTTATGACGACCAGCTTCATATCGCTCACTGCTTTCAGCATCGTTTCATCCTCAATCGCGCAGACCATAGGAGTCGGAAAGGGCACAGTCGATGCGTATGGTGTGGATGCGTTTTCAATAGGGCTCTTCGTTGCGTTTTTCCTCGGGAACGGAGGGCTGTTTGATGCGAGAGTCAGGACTGGAGTCTTGGTCGCACAGGTATTTCTTATAGTCCCGCAATTCATTATTCCCGTAGCTGGCAGCCTTGAGTTTCTGGTTGCCCTTAGATTTTTCCAGGGGCTCATGATAATGATGCTGGCCCTCTTCTCCATACAGCTGTCTGGATGGTTCCGTCCGTCTGAAAGGGCCAGGTCTCTTGCATTTACGCTTGGAGCCATAACGCTGGGTAGTGCAGCAGGAGGGATACTTTCAGGGCTGTTAAGCTCAATGAGCTGGCAGGAAGCGTATTACGTCACGGGATTTGTCATGCTTGCGGGCGCCATTATTTATTTTGTCTTTGCAAGGGACGCAAAGACCCAGTCCGAATCCATGACGAAAGCAAAGAGATCAAGGCACCAGGGTGCATGGAAGAACCCAATGACGTGGATAATGGGAATTGTTCAGATTCCGGTGACCTGGACTCTGTTCAGCATAGGAGGTTTTCTGCCCGCTTTTTCTGAACACCTTGGATATAGCGGCCCTGAGACTACGGATCTTGTCATTGTATGGGGAATAACCGGATTCATAGCTGCCTTTATCGGTTCAATTATCGGGGATCGCTGGTCCGCTAAAGGCAGGACGAACCGGGACATCTTCATTTCCCGCTTGAAGATAATGGCAGTCGCTGACGCCATGATGGGTGCCGGCGCACTTCTTATGATACTGATAGGGGATGTGTCATATTACTACCTCGTCCTTGCAGTCATTATAAATGCGTTCCTCATGATGCTCCCACCGAATTACTGGGCATCCACCGGAAGCGTCTTTCCGCTGGCCATAATGGGATCGGCAGCCTTTGGCATGGGGCTGATATCCAATTCGGCAGATGCCATCGGTCCTCTTGTATCATCGGTTCTGGTTCCTGATTTTGGCTGGAATGGCGTCTTCCTCATAATGGTAGTCCTGGCCTTCATAGGCGTGGGGATAAATGTTGCAGTGTCCAGGATGCACCTCCCCCTTGCTCCTGACTCCCAGGACCCCGAGTTGATCAGCTGATTTCCCGAATGAATTGCATCGGACGCCAAGAATGCCCTGAAAGATAAAATACGGACGCACAATTATGGTCTATGCCATCCGGTACGATTAAGGTAAACAAGCCTCCACCAATGCCGATTGTTGGTCCGCCGCCAAAGTCCACAAAATACAAGGGCGTAAAGCACACCATTATGGTGATGAGCGGAAAGGGAGGTGTGGGGAAGTCAACTGTAGCGGTAAATCTTGCTGTCACCCTTGCACAACAGGGGCTGAAGGTTGGCGTTATCGATGCTGATATCAACGGTCCGGACGATCCAAAGATGCTGGGAGTGGACAAGGAAAAGGTATACGCAGACGAGAGCGGCATTTCTCCAGTTGACACGAAATACGGCGTCAAGGTTATATCCATGGGGTTCCTCCTTCCAACAGAAGAAACTGCCGTGGTTTGGAGAGGCGCCCTGCGACATAAGGCAATACAGCAGTTCATAGAGGATGTTGTCTGGAAAGACATGGATTACGTGATACTCGACCTTCCTCCCGGAACTGGAGATGAAGCACTCAGCATATCACAGATTGTGCCTGAGGTTGAAGGTGTTGTAATTGTCATAACGCCACAGGACGTGGCACTTCTTGATGCGAGGAAAGCCATCAATTTCGCAGATCAGATGAAGATTAAGGTGCTCGGCGTCATTGAGAACATGAGCGGATTTGTTTGTCCCCACTGCGGTGAGATAAGTTATATCTTCAAGACTGGCGGGGGAGAGAAGGCCGCAAAGGATCACAATGTACCGTTCCTTGGGCGCATACCGCTTTCCCAGGATGTGGTGGAAACTGCGGATGAAGGGGTGCCCATAGTAACCAGGAACGAGAAGATGAAAGAGATATTCAGCGAGATAACATCCAAGATTATGCAGAAAAGCTCTGCGTAAGCAGCTTGTCGCTTTCCGTCACTCCGCCTGACCGCGTTCGTGCAATGCAGCCGTGGCGATGCCTTGGTTGATCCGGCTCGCATGTATCCTCACCGTTGTGACTTATCATGCACCTCGGGTCTGAATACATGAAACAATTTACCCCTGGAATCCGGATCTTATTAGCTGCTGCAGAAGGACAATAAATTTTATAGTCCAATGCATATCAAATCATGAGCACCATCATTCAGCTTTCGATCCTTATCTCGGAGATCGTTCTCCTGGTGCTCTGGTTCTCGTCATTTGCCATGTTCCCTCTTGTGATCTATCCATTCATGAAAACGGCGGATCCGAAGGTGCTGACCGCGACAGCCCCACTCATAAGGAGGGAAGCCGTATACATCAGGGCGATAGGGATCTCAACAACGGTCGCGTATTTTGTCCTGAGCATTTTTCCGGTATTCACGGTGCAGAACATCCTGGGTCACCTGCACAACTTCGGCTTCGACCTCATACTCGGGATCATGCTGGTCCTTTATGCGGTCATATCAGAAGGATTCATAATGAGGTATTCCGCAAAACTTTCCGTTGTTTCAAGCTACAGGTCAAAGTCAGCTGACGGGGAGACGTACGCACATGAGAAACTTGCCCAGTTTGTCATAGGAAGGGTGGCGCTTTTTGCTTCAGAGCTTACTCTCGTCCTTCTTGTGATACTTGTATTTTTTAGTGTATATCTGTGACATGATGTCAATGCGTGATTAATTGATATACCACTTACGTTATACGCCATAGGCACTGGCATGCCTTCAACACATCAGAAAAAACAGGATGCTGCTTCGGACCCTGAGTTCACGGTCAACTACAAGGAAGACGTGGAGATGAACAAGCCCCAGGTAGTGTCCGTAAAGACAAGGGAGAACGTGAAGAAGGTTGAGATTGCAGTCCTCTACCCCAATGGACAGGCAAGGATGTACAGGAGCAGGATGAGGGACGGCGAGGGCAAGGTCGAGCTGACAGTTCCCATGCCCGGGAAGTTTCTCTCCTCCGTGGCAGTATACGGATCCGGCGGTATAAAGTTCCTGAAGGATTTCTCATTCACGGGAAGCAGGCCTGCAGAAAGCATTGTGGAACCCGGAACAAGGGCTAATTCCGAACTTGAGAGGATAAGGAACCGCTTGATCAAACTTCCAGATAACTTCCATGCTGACACCGTGCGTGCCTGGCCCAATTCGACATCCTATGCACAGTCACTCCAGAATCTCGCATTCAGCATCTCCGATTCCTATTCCGACTTGAAGAAAGGCAAACTCGTCCGCAACCGGAACGTGAAGATACCGTCGTATATCTTCGGATCCGGAAATTTTGGAACGGTGTTCAAGATCACCTGCGATTCAGGGGATTATGCCCTGAAGTGCTTCACGCGGGCTGCCTTCGACCTTGCGGAGCGGTACTATTTCATTAGCAGCTATCTCTCAGGGATCAGCCTGCCGATGCTTGTGGGATTCAACTACCTGCCTTCCGCGGTCCGGATGATCAGCAAGCCCAGCCAGTACTATCCTGTGCTCAGGATGGACTGGATCGAGGGCACCAGCCTGAACTCCTACATTGAGAAGAACTACAACTCATCCATACTGATGAAGAGGCTCGCCGATGAGTTCCTCGACACGATGATTACTCTGCATGAATATGGAATTGCCCATGGAGATCTCTCCGGCGACAACATCCTAGTCAGTGACTCTGGAAAACTTACGCTCATTGATTACGACGGAATGTACGTGCCACCATTCAGTGGAAGAATTGCCCCTGAAAAGGGGCATGAGCATTTCCAGCACCCTGCAAGGGGAAACCATTATTCCGAGGACCTGGACAATTTCTCTGTCCTTGTCATATACCTCTCCCTGTACGGGATCTCTAGGAATCCTGAACTCTGGAAATACAACGATAACGACGGTGACAAGCTCATATTTTCTTCAGGTGACTTCCTGAACCATGAAGACTCCGCGGTTATCAGGGATCTGAAGTCCATCGGGGGCAGGACCAAGAAACTTGCGGGCTTACTGTCGCAGGCCGCGGGTATGGATCCACTGTGGAAGGGCATCGAACCAATCCGCATCAGGGGTCTAAGGTAACAATCACAAGGGTAACGTCATCATTCCTCATCTCCTTCCTTTTCCTAAGGAGATCAAAGTACGCACTGGGATTCTCTGCATTAATGAGCGTTTCCCAGGAATTTTTCCTGTGCTCAAGCATCCACTTTGAAAGAGCATCAGTTGCCAGCATGAAAGTAGACCCCTCAGTAAAATTGAACGCAAATTTCTGCATCACAGGTTTCTTCCACTTGAATTCCCTGCTGAAAGGCGCACCGTATCCGCTCCATATAAGCTGAGGGGTTGAATTGAAATCCGAAGGTACATTGATGGGTACTGAATGTATCGCCCCATCATTCCTGATGATCAGACAGGAGTCCCCCACTGCAGAAGCATGAGCGACGTATCCTCCTGGCGTTTTTTCAATCTCAACGCCAAGGAAAGTTGAGAAGGACCCCTTTATGGCTTTATTTTTCACGAATAGGCTGAGCTTCTTCCAGTTTATCCTGTCATACCATGCATTTCGCGCTGCCGTGATCAGCTGGTTCAGAACCTGCCCCGTGTCGTCATACAGCCTCCCCTCAATACGTGCGAACTCGTCTACAAGAGAAGAAGCCCATACTCCCGAGAAAATAGAGTCACTGGCACCATCCGCAATGGCCATCCTTGAAAAACTCCCATTGCTGGAGAATGCATCCTCACATTCTTCGTCGCTGTTCCCTAGCTTGGGAAGGCGATAGGTCCTGACACTGATCATTTCATCAGCGATGATACTGCTCTTGTACCGATGTCCAGCAGCTTAATCAGGTCCTCGAGCTGAGCGTTGAAAACATATCCCCTGGCGCCCTGCGATACGTTCTCGTACTCCTCCTTTGCAATTGCGATCATTTCCTCGGGAAGCTCGGAAGACATGGAGAACATCATCTTTGCATACCTGTCCTCGGGCAGCTGGTGCTCAGCGTAAGGGAATGAGACCGGGTGTACCTTGCTCTCCGACAGGTGGCAGTTCCATACGAGCGCGTTTCCGTCTGAGGTGGAGAGCCCCTGGAGCGTGGCCAGTGAGGTTAATGGGTCACCATCCGTTGATTCGCCGTCTGTAATATTGATCACGATGGGGGGGAACGATTCCCTGTGATTCTCTACCCACGACTTCACCCATGAGATTGCCAACTGTATAGCCTGCACCATTGGAGTGTCGCTTGCCGCAACCGGCTCGAACCATATGGGGAACTCGTAGTCAACCTCCTGATCGTCTATGACCTGTTTCTGGTTTTCTGTCCTCAGTATCCTTCCTTCCATGTCAGTGATTGGGACTATGGTAGCCCCGGACAGAAGAGAAGCCGCCTGGCCCCTCTTGAAGCCGTACCCGATGATTCCTATATCGAAATAATGCCTGACGCCTTCGGATTTCGTGCACCTGTTTATTATCTCCGCAATCTGCCTGTTAATTGCATCTGCCGCTTCCACGGCCTTTGACCTGCTGCTGCCTCCTATCCTGTGGCTCATGGACCTCGACTGGTCCACCATGAAAATGAAGAGGCCGGGATTGTTTCTGCTGATTTCAGACGAGTAACTCATGGTTTCCACAACCGTCAATGAATTTATAATTCTATTGGTTCAATCATGTGCGACATTGTCGGACAAGTTTTGTTCTTCTGGTTTCATGATTCTTAAGGCAGGAAGCCTGATCTGGGTGTAGAGAGGTGCTGCTATCATGATGAGAAAGACTGCAATGGTTAACAGCGAAGCGGGAAATGCCGGTTGTATACCATGGGAATGACCGCCTATTATGAGGTAATGGGGTGGCGCTCCTATCTCAATGTATTTGGATGGGAGAAAAACACCAAGAAGTAAGTAAAGCGATATTATGGAAATTGAAAATTCATAAAACTTCCTGTGAAGATCGTTCCTGAGGATGGGAAGAATGTAGATGAACACGGACATGAAAACAAATGTGTACATAACAATAGGAATAAATCCAGAGACAAGTGCCTGCGACAAAGTGGACTCAATTCTCCCGGAAGTGAGGAAAGTCAGGGATACAATAATGATGATAAGGCCGAATGTTCCGAGAAGAAAGAGCACAACTGATGTTCCGACATATTTCATTACCCCCTTCCTGGAAGTCCTGTATCCAAGTGCGAGGAAAATCACTGAAGAGATGAAAAGTATGATGGAAATTATTGGAAATACTGAGATCCATGAGAAGTTACTTAATGTTATTTCAACCCCTGTGTTGAGGTAAGAACAAAGCAGCAGGATGAGTGAACATGCCAGGCCAATCAGGCCAGCCGTCAGGTATGAATCATACACCTCGCGACCGGATTCGGAAGCGGAAACAATCATGCGATTTTCATTAGACGCTGAAGCATAGAAGACTATCAGCGGGCCGAGATCTTCGACCTTTTTAGCCACTTCCTCTGTCCAGTCGGGCATTTCGGCAAACATCCCGAAATGGTCATTTACGTTAAGACCTCTTACCATAACATACATTCCCTTTCCCATGACGGCGGGAGGCGATGCTTCATCGCTTCCACCGGAATAATAAAAGATTTTTTTCCCATTTCCGGAAAGGGATTGCATCACCGTACAGAATGACAGCCATGCAAGTTCCGGGTCACCTGGCAGTGAAACAAAGA
>JAJYRT010000083.1 GCA_021793945.1 Thermoplasmata archaeon | reverse complement strand
GATCCGCGCTGGTTCTGTGAAACGGATGATCTGTAAAATACCTTGTATCCTCCAATGTCTACGTAGGATTCATTCATCATGGGAAGGTATCTCATGATAGTATTTGTCCGTTTACAATTATTGCCGCATTAGACTACAATAATTTTATTGGTTCTTTCCACTTTCACGTGGGTAATTTTATCTAATGTTTAGATATATTATTTAATGGACGAATGCCAGCTATATTCAACATTGCTCGAACTTAAATCACCCTATGAGGTTGAGAGGGTCTCTCTCGATTCTGTGAAAAAGACCGTTGAGATATACATAGCACACCGGAAGGGATCAAAGCTTCTTTGCCCCACGTGCAGGAAAGAATGCATGGTTTATGATCACCTCAGGGATCGTGTATGGAGGGTCTTGACAGTATTGAATTCATGACGTTCATTCATGCATCTCCGCCAAGGATATCCTGCCCAGAACATGGCATCATATAGGTGGTGATGCCATGGACAGAGAAGAGGTCCAGATTCACGGTGAGATTCGAAACCAGATCCACAAGGATGCTCCAGAATATCGACACGTACAATTTCACTGAAATCATGAAATAATCATGGAAACAGGCATGGAACATACCTGATCGGGCGGTGAAAAGGGAGAAGAAGAGCGGCCACCCACATGTTATAGGCATAGACGAAAAATCATACAGGAATGGGCACAAATACATCACACTTGTCTATGACATGATCAACAATGGTGTGGAATACATTTCATACCACAGGAAGAAGAAATCGCTGGATGAATATTACAATACCCTGTCCCATGAACAGCTTTCCTCCATTACCGCGGTCTCAATGGACATGTGGAATCCGTTCATGTCATCCACCATGGAACATGTTCCTGATGCCGGAAGGAAGATCGTCTTTGACAGGGTCCATGTCATGAAGCACGTGAACAGGGCGGTTGATTCCACCCGCAAGAGAGAGAACCGCATGTTTCTGGAGAAGGGGCTGGCTGATCTCAAGGGAACAAGATACATATGGCTCTACTCATCCGGGAATTTGCCTGAGAAATACAGGGAAAAATATGGGGAACTGAAGAAATCCGATCTCCTGACGGGAAAGGCCCATTCCATGAAGGAGAATATCCTGGATTTATGGACAGCACCATCCATGGAAGATGCAAAGGGATACTGGAATAGCTGGTATTCATGGGTCATGCATTCCACCATAGATGCAATGAAGGATGTTGCAAGGATGATGAAGACCCATCTGGAAAAGATAATGAACTGCATCGTTCACAGGATCACCAATGCAAGGTCAGAAGGGATCAATTCAAGGAAAGCCCTCATTGAAAAGATGGCATACGGATTCAGAAATAAGGAGCACCTGAAGACTGCCATATATTTCAGGTGCGGTAATCTACAGCTTTATCCATGAACCCACACGAATGTCCGATGACCCAAAGATTCTTGCCCAACTCCGGCGCAGTTATTCCTCATTTGGGCGCAGAAAATTCCGGGCACATGCCAGCATCCCATCCAAACGTTAATGTCCCATATTTGTGGCTTAATTCGACCGGGTTGACCATAAAATTTAAATAGCAATATAATGTAATTATTATTAGGTTGAAATGTCTTATCCAGGCGTTTCGACAGGAAGGCGACAGAAACGTTTCTATCCATTTTGGTTTCCTTCATCGTAGCCACCTCAGGCGTGGGGGGGGGTGATACCGGGTGTGCATGATCCAACCGTGACGTATACGTATGACGGCATCACAATCTCCATGACCGGATCGAATACGGTGATCACCATGGACGGGCAGTCGTATGGCGTGAACTGGGAAATATTCATGGTAAATGGTTCCTCCGAACTGCCGGAGGCTATGCATGTCGTTTCTATGTATATTGTTAATGATACCTACCAGAATTCCGCGATTATGGTGTTGCGTAACAGCCAGGTGCAGGTTGCGGAGATATTTTCCTTCTCGTCCGGTTCAGTGGACGCTAATATGGCAGTGCAAAATCTTCTCAATACAACTGCTGTGTATTTTGCAGTGTATGATATGAGTACCAATCATCAGAGCCATGCGTATACCTATGGCACCAGCACGGGCTCTTACAGTTTCCCTGCATCAATCAGTTCCATCAATGCGATCCCTGGCAATAGCTGGGGCTTCGGTGACCAGTATGCCACGGTTTCATGGCAGAACGATATGTCACTGTATGCTGGTGGCATAATGGAAAGCACACAGTCAAAGGATATCATTTCAGTCCCATTCGGTCCAGTGACTCTACCGTCCAATGCAACATATTCAATTGATCCCACAATAACCCCCTCTGTAAATAACCCATCCTACGGAATCACGGATCCTATACCACTTTCCTGTATTGGTGGTCCCTGCGGAGGGGGCGGTGGCGGAGGTGGAGGAGGAAGCGGCGGAACTCCGCCAGGTACTCCAATACTTTTTTCCAATTCTGTTGTTTCAAACGATCTGGCTGTGCAACCATCCATAACCGTTACTGCCAGGGAACCAAGTATAGGTTCCGGTGCCGTGTCATTTTATCTGTATGGACAATCTGACGTTGATGGAAGCTGGCACCAATTGACCTCAGTATATGACGGAAGCTCAACAGGGAACTTGACGTTCACTTGGTATGGGAACACGGGAACGGTGTATTACTGGGACGCAGTGAAGGTGTACGCAAGCAATTCCTACGGCGGTTCATATTCATCGTCTGTAAATATCAATTTTACTGCTGTCGGCAGATCTGGCGAGATATATGATTCCAGTGGAAACCCCGTTGGATACATTGTCAACGGCGTGGGCCTTCGTACTCCCGTTGTTCAGTTCGGAAATGGTGATGGTACAGCACTGAACACCGTATTCGTACCTTCCAGTTCATCAACGTACGGTGTTAATAGCGTGAGCCAGGTGGTCAGCTTTTACAGCGGAAACAATTCCAACCTGGCGAATCCCAATTTCCAGGTTTACGATCAAAACTCGGTAACAGGATACTTCCAGAATTACCAGAATAGTGAAGCAGGTGTCTATTCCGAATCCCTCAGCGCACTTTCCGTTGTGATTGCCTTCGCCGCTTTGGCACCGCCGGCTGCACCTTTGCTTGGCAGCGTCTCCATTGCAATAGGTGTACTTGCTCTAATAGAAGCCGCATCATCGGGGACAACGTTCACTTTGACTAAAGATACTAGTGCGAATGATTACTTTTCGTATAACGTGAGCGCAGGATCCCAAACATCTGATCCATACCTCTGTGGCAGGGTTGGTGGATCTTACTGTGATCTTGCATACAACACGCTGGGTGTAAGGTACGGCTTGTTTGATATTAATTTCCAAGCGTCGTATATTTTCAATGTCAATCTTAGCTCTTACTATAATGTCCCCTATTCTTCAGACATTGGCGGCACGTATTCCTCGCCCGGTTACCTTGGAACACTGAGCTACACTACAAATTACGTGATAGTCGGCTCACCGGATACCAACGTGTATTATGGATCAAACACCATGTACTATACAATGGCGGGAGATGCATGATTGGAGTCCCAATTGCCTGCATAAGAATGGAGGGATCTGTATGATCAGCAGAAAGGCGATATTTGCCATTATACTGGCTGCACTTTTACTGAGCCTAGGAGAGTACACATTGGTCAGCTACTCGGACGAACCTCACCTAAATCTCAAAACGACAAGCAGTGCTTTTGCCGTTAATATCGCCACTGTCAATGTTACGTATTATCACCTTACTCCTTCCACGACTGGTACGTATTATACCAGTTCTCCTTCCACGCTGTTCTTCAGAAATTTCTCACTAGGTGGAAGCAGTGCTTCATTCGGTTTTAGCTTTTCTGTGTTTTTCCCTCTAACATTTCCACCCGGAAATGGCAATGCTTTTACCATATATATGACAAGAGTCGCCCAATCCATTGCTTTCCCATACTTCGGAACATTCATGCTGCAGGTATTTGCACTCAATGTAACTGTAACGATAGAATCCAATGGCACAATTGATTACAATACCGTAAACATTAAACCGGTTACAGGAACGTTGGTGGACAATAGGTCCGTTGCTGAGTATTATATTTATTTTATAGCAAAAACCCCATTCGGTACAAACGCGACGCTTGTCAAAGCATTTAACGGAGTACTTGTCCCTAGTTACAACGTGACCTACTCGCTGGAGGTTGCTCCCGTTGTGGAATTTGGCCCGTACTATCTCACCGGTACAACACAGTGGCTGTCTCATACCTTCCAGGTCCCATTCGTCAGCGGGTGACCTCTGAAGGGTCACACCATATACGAAGGATAACGTCGACTCCAAGGAGCGACGAACAGGTGGTAAACTGCAATGTCCAGGAACACCAGCCGCAATAGAAGGAAGAAGCAAATCGCAATGACGAGAGCCATCGCATCAGCAAGAAGGCAAAAGAGGCAAATTATGCCTGCTATTGCGGTGATACTAGTTGCCGTCATTATTTTGTCCGTTGCACTTTATGAGATATACCTCTCTCCCGGAGGATTACCTGGTGGCGGTGCACAATATACTTATCCCAGTTCAGTTGCAGGTTTCTCAAAGGTTGCCTCATCACCGGACCGACTGGAAGGGAAGATCACCGTCCTATACATCGGTTCCATGGCATGCTCCCATTGCGCAGAGATGTCTTGGTCCATATACTCGTCCCTTGAATCATCCGGCGGATCATGGTCCGGCCTCAGCTACATATACTCCAACGCAACCGATTCTTATCCGGATACTCCCGGATTGAGTTTCGCCAATGCTTCATATTCCTCATCGACCGTGGCGTTCTCCGGTTACGAGATCTCGAACGGGAACTGGCAGCCGTACCAGTCACTTAACTCCATGGATCAGGCTCTGTTCTCCAGATACGACTCTTCGCAGGGGATACCCTTCATCCTCATAGGAGGCATGTATCTCCATATTGGTGACTTCTATCCTCCATCGGTACTAAAAAACACCTCGGGAAGCACCATAATGTTATGGCTCTCACATGACACCACCAATGCAATCACGGATAACATACAAAATGCGTCAGCTAATATCACAAGCGTGATTACGGAACTGGAAAATCACCCTGCTACACAATTCCTGGCATTGCATGTTTTGAATATTTCTGATATAGTGCCTGTAAACCTTCGATCGATCGGACTATGTTGGCATCCTATCATTACCCATCATGCGGGCTGAGTGTCCAGCAGTTGTACAGAGTCATACAAAATGAACTTTGAAGGTTCGTTAAATATATAATGTGAAAGTTGAGTTGCGAATTTTTGATTCACAAAATGACTTCTGGAACAGGGCCATTTAAGCGTGGAAAAAAGTTATATATTTACGGTGAGTATCTTTTTATGATCAAGAGGAACCGTTTCAAAAACATGCTATTAGTATCGGTTTCCATTGCCGTTACAGTTACTATTAGGGCGATATTGTTTTCTACGGTTGTCAACAACTCTAATTAGGCGCAAATTGGCGCCTCACCGACGATTTCTATGAATACTGCGAACATAAACCATGGATACTGTGTAAATAATGCAATCTGGAATTTCCTCGACGCCGAAAGTCAAGTCTGCGGCAAATCTACCCAATACAAGCTAGATTCAGCATTCATAAACTGGTATGTCCACAACGTGAATACTCTTCCAAGCACCAACAGGAGCCTTACACAGTAGAACATAAGTTTGATTTCAAGGTGTTTGTGATTTCAGATGGAAATGCCAAGACTTTAGTTCAGGATGCAGTGAACAATGAACCTGTAGTGACCACAACCACGGTAACCAGCGGTGGAACTGCGTCTTCGGACCCCTATGTAATGGAGACAGAAACTACCATATATACACAGATCCTATTTTGGAGTGTTCCGTTAGAGCTTAAATTTACAAATTATCAGAATGCGTTAACATTCAAGAATTTTTAGTGGGCGATTTGATCGGAGCAACAATTTTTGACGATGTCATGACCAGGGCGCTTTTCTTGATGGGAGGAATTGGTCTAAATGTTGCCGGGGGTTGATCCTAGGAATAGCAGGAGCTGTGGTTGGAGATTTGCTTGGAACTACTTCGCCGACTTCGGTTGCGAACAACGTTAACACTTTATTCGCCAATCAGGAGTCTTATTGGGGATACTTCCAAGTTGCGTACGTACTCGACGACTATCTTCTCCTGGCGACACCAGCATATTCCATATACGGGGCGATTAATGGTGGAAGCGTCAATTTGTTTGGTAGCGTTGGATTGCCGGGGGACTCGACAGACATTAACAACTATATCAGTGCATTCGGAGATTATGCGAACGCATTCGGTGAAAACACATGGACGTATTTTAGCAACCCCCCTCATGGACGACGTTCTTCGGATACTCACTGTGATCATATGTGGATTACAAAGAAACTGCTGCAGTATTAATAGCAATTCTTTTACCCCCAGTCATTTATTTTTCTAGTAGAATAAGTATAAAGATGCTGAAGACTACGAGCGTGGAAGCAAAAAAATCGTTCTATTCTATGTGGTCACGACCGTTCCTATTTACGTATAAGCGCTCATAGAGGCGTATCTCCATTCAGTCCTTAACCTATTTAACGCGTTGGTAATTGGAATTATTCTTATGTTGCTTGTCTTCTTCATGACTATGTTTTTCTACCTGCCATATGTTGTGAACCCACGGCTCAAACGAGACTACGGAGTTACGATAGATTACCTTATGATGCATGGGGGATTCAAGGTTCTCGAGCAGTTAGACGAAAACAAAAAACGAGCAAGATAATTTCAAGAGGAGAGCTTTTCCAAAAACCCCCAATGAAACCCTTTTTCATGGCCTCATGATCAATATCCATGAACCTTTACCATACCGGATTATCCGAACTGTACAGGGAGATTGAGGCACCTGGTGTTCCCTTGACCAGTATATGAGATCGCATTGACTTTGAAAGCATCGGACCAATACTGTCATATCTTTATGGAGCTGACACAGAGAAGGGTGGAAGGCCGAACTATGATCCAGTGCTTATGGTGAAAATATTACTGCTGCAGCGGTGGTGCAGCCTCTCCGATCCGTAGGTGGAAAGGGAGATCAGGGATCGAATGTCCTTCATGAAATTTCCCAGATTTCCGGAGAAATTACCGTGCAGACAATATGGTATTTCCGGGAGAGATTGTCAAAGACTTGGAAGGACGAGGGAGTCAGGAATCGCAGGAGGGGTTAGGATTTCAAACGATACTGAATGAAGAATGATAAGGCTGCAGGAAAACAGGATGATAAAAATTGAGACGCTGCTGGATCCAAAAACGTTCGGCATGGCCTTTCAGACGCATGCGGCTATAACCGTAAATCCATCTACGGATCAGGGGAAACTTATCGAGAAGCTTTAGGCCAGATGCGGCGTCTATTACGTGCAACCTAATTTTGTCCATTGCACATCCTGCTGGTCAAATACCGCAGAAGGCAAATAGGAAGCCTTCAGGAAATCACTCATTTTTTTATAAAAAGGTGAGAGGTTCATGGCATAGACACGATCTATGGCCTAATAGAGTCAGGATATCGTGGCATATCACCTGACTGGTTGCAGCTGATTTCATATATCAACCCGAAATCTTATAGTGGAAACGCACTGAGATCGCTTCTGATTCTGGACTGGCATTCGTGTTCTGGCAACAATACTCCTGCTCTTCACCTTTTTGCCGTAGGGATACTGAAAAATATCAACAACTAAAAAAATGGATCCGGATCAGAAAGTTATGACCTGGTAGCCTGCGTTCACGTAGTGTGCTATCCTCTCTCCGGCAGGCATCAGTTCAACACCGAACGAGATCAGCTTATCTTTTACTCCACTCCTTTCGGCTATGAAAACACATGCTGAATCCACGGCCTTCCCATCTACAAGCTGCTTTACCTGTTCCCTTGTCTGCCCTTCAGCTTCAGCTATGAATTTCTCGCTTGGCCCGAAGAAAAGCACCTTCAG
>JAJYRT010000082.1 GCA_021793945.1 Thermoplasmata archaeon | reverse complement strand
TCCTCCATGTCGCTTTCAATGTCGAGGAATTCCTGCTTCTTCCTGTCCACCTTCTTTTCCAGCGCGGATATTTCAATTTTCAGGCGTGCGTTATTTTCCCGGTAAAGCAGAATTTCGCCTGCGATCCTTTCCTTTATCCCCAATTGTACCATGCCTCAGATTGCCTTGAATCTCTTCAGCGACACTTCGTAAATCTCCCCTTCCGATCCAAGGGTGTTAAGGATTTCGTCGATCTGCACCCTTTCAACTCCATCCCTGAGAGTCGCAGAGAGGATGTCCTCATACTTGCATCCTTTGCCGTCATTGTCATTTTTCCTGATTGCCGCAATTATAAGGTCTTTGAGTTCAGCATTCCTGCTGTCCTCCTGGCTGAATTTCAGCACACTTTCTGCAATCTTCGCGAATTCCTGGAAATCATAGTCATGATAATACTTCCTGGCCCTTAAAGCGCATTCTGATTCCTCTGCAGAGTATCCCAGTCCGGAGAGATGGTTCGAGTCGCTCTCCTCTGACTTGAATGCCTCCCTGATTGCATAGATCTTCCTCATGGCAATCCATACCGCCCTCGATTTCCACATCTCCAATCCGGGAGAATCGGTGCGGACTACGATTTCAGGATTTATGTTGAAATAGAACACTCCCTCTTCTGTCTTGAATGGATTCACCCTTCCCATCAGCATGACCGTGGACCCCTGTTCCATGGAATCAAGGGAGAATTTTGCATCTGCATTGTAGCCCGACGCAAAAGCGCTAACATAAAAAGCGCCGGAATTATCCGCCACAGTAGCCTTGGTGAGGTTGTCTTCCACTGTGCTGGACGTGATTGTACCAGCTATGATCACTCTTTTCACCCTTGTGCCCAGAGGCGTTACTATGTAAGGCTTGCCCTGGTCCTCGCCATGAGTTTCCTCAATCACGATGGTGTCCTTGAGCTCCTTTGAGAGTATCCACTTTGCGGGCTCCCTCCTCTTTCCTGCTATCATAGTTCCGCCTCCATGGCCGAAGATATTGCCTTCAGGTCAGATTTTTCCACCCTTTTCATCGTCTCGATCCTGAAGGATAGATCCTCTTTCAGCCTCCTGAATTCACCAGTGGCAATTAACGGAACCCCAAAAATGGCATTCCTTATGGCTGCATGGATTTCGTCCTTTCCCTTTCCGTCCGCGTTCGTGATTGCCTCCCTGCCTATCTTCAGGAATGACAGGAGCTGATCTGATCCGGTACTGCACTGCATGGATCCGGTCCCGTCATCAATCGTAAAATATGCAAAGACATCCTCGATCCTCCTGGCATCCGGATGATCCGGGCATGATCCATCCTGTATGGTTTTGGAACATTCCTCGCAACGGTAGATAATGCCGCTCTTCTCTCCAACAGAAACCGCGAATCCGGTTATCGTTATACCACCAACGGGGCTATTAACATCCTGAAGGAAATACATCCTGTACTGGGGAATACTGATTTCTTCCGACTGCTTGATCTCGGTCTTGTCATTAATGGACAGGGAGATCCTGCCGTTGAATTCCGTGACTCTCGCCCCGATTGCCCTTATTGGCTTATTTTCAGGTATTTCCCTTCCAAAGGACGACACCCGCACTCTCGCAGTCTCATCCTCCAGGAAACCCTGGTAAACCTTCTGCTTCTTGCCATCCTTCTCGTATTCTCTTGCCCTGATGGATCTGGCTATTCCCCTGACATCAACATACTGATCCTTGAGGGAAAGGTCCTTGATCCTGTATTCCCTGTACACTCTCTTTACCTCTATGGTGCCGGACGGGTCCAGGATAACTTCAGACCTGGAATCGAGATAAACCCTAATGGTGTCGTTGTACTTCTTGGTGTAGACGTTCTTCATGTCTACAACATCGCCCACCTTCAGGCTCGAGGGGAACGCCCAGGCCGTGTACGGTATCGTTCCTGTTTCGTCACCCAGGTAGCCGTAGAAATACGTGCTCTCCCCCCGCTCATTGTGTATGTTCCTGCTCGATATGCTGACAATCTTCGCTTTCATTGAAACGTCTTTTATTTCTTCCTTAAGATCAGAAATCTTTTGTCTTGGCAATTAAACACCTACCTGTACATGCCCTCGCTGGATCGATCATCCGGCATAACCTCTCCAAGGAACTTGTCCGCCTCGTCGCCCTTTAACCCGATCTCCCTAATCAAGTAGCCTCTTATCTCGTCCCTGGACTTCCCGTCCTGTACCATTCCCTGTATCATCATTATCATTCTCTCTGTTATCTGCCGGTTAAATTGCTCCTCAAGTTTGAGCGCCTTCACCATCATATATAAGGCACTTAGCAACTTATTGAAACTCTCATTCAGCTCTGCTTTCGTCAGTGATTGGGTCTGGATGTCAGATCTTGCAACAATTTCCTCATTTGTGCCCTCCAGCATGAATTTTACAAGTTCTGCCTGGCTGTTGAGTATGAGCAGCGAGTGATAGGTGGCCAGCCTGACATTCTGGTCTATGACTGCAGTTTCTATTCCCGTTTTCACCTTTATATGCATGGTTCCAGGGTGAAAACCGATGAATAGGGTGACAGGAACCTTCTCGTTCACCAGTTTCAGGTGCCCTTCCTCCTCGGTAACTATCCACTTGAGATCGATAATGTTCGGCGATTCGTTGTTTCCGGAGGAGAGCCATCCCAGAATTTCTTCTTTGTTCTCCATTTCCCTTTTCCTATATTCATTGCTCTTATATTACTTTCGAAACAGGCGGAAACTACCTATGCCCACATATCAGAGCCCCGTTCGCGAGCATGTTAAATAATTCCGCGGCATCATGTTCGAACATCGGTCGGCAAATGGCAAGAAACATTCTTTCCGGAACCACCATAATGGCTGGCAGGTTATTTTATGCCATGAACTGGTACAATGTCTCCCCAGCCCTTGCGGACATAAGCTCCACATATCATATACCATTTGCTCTCACGGGACTTATCCTGGCAGCATTCCTTGTCGGTGCCGGAATCTTCCAGGTACCTGCAGGAATCATAGCGTCCAGGATAGGAAGCAAGAATACATCTGCCATCGGCTTGATCCTGATGTCCCTTGCTGTTATAGGGTCTGCCCTGTCGCCTTCCTTTTCCGTATTTGTCGTACTGAGGTTTGTCACCGGGATTGGAGCTGCGTTCTTTTTCTCTTCCGCTATCGGCGTGCTGAGTGAAATTTATTACGACAGTCTTCCCCAGATGGTTGGCCTTTACAACGGGTTCTTCAGCATTGGCGCCGGCGTTGGCATCTTTGCATCCATACCGCTGATAGAATCCATTGGATGGCAGGGGAGCTTTCTCGTCAGCGGCATAATAACCCTGGCTTCTGCGCTTATCTTCATTGCCGTGGTACCCGGAGGGGAGAAGGGTGAACAGATCAATGCGGGAAGCATAAAAACAAGAATCCTAGACAGGAGAATATGGTACCTGTCGATCGGGTTCGCTGGGTTCTGGGCATTGAATTTCACCCTTGCTGAGTATTTCAAGACATTTGCTGAAACAGACGGCTTTTCCGGACTGGTAGCTGGACTGATGGGATCTGCCATAATGTTCCTGGGAATAGTTGGTGGCTTATTGACTGCCTTCTTCAGGAGAGGGCGACCAATCAGGACATCGGTCGTTCTCACAATGATATTATCTCCTTCACTCCTGCTTTTGCCCATAGACAGCGGTTTCACGCTATGGACTGTGGTTGCACTGAACGGTGTCTTCGCCGTTGTAATATTTTCCCTTCAATATACAGCTGTAATCAGACTGGATAGCGACCGGAGATACATTCCTCTCAACGTCGGCCTTATGAATTCCATACAGCTGGGAATAGGGTCACTTGTTCCCCTTGTCTTTGCATTTCTCATTCCCTACGGCTTTTCAGTGTCCTGGTTGTTCCTTGCCATTTTTTCGCTGGCTACCCTGCCACTGGTCTACATGTTCCGGACAAGAGAATAGGATCATTTCACCCAGTGCGATTCCAGTTTCCTCTTGAGCGCATCAATGTTCTCCTGAGTTGGTTTTGGCTTTGGCTTGACCGATGGCTTCCTGGACCTGAACACGTAGCTGGGGTTGGTAATGGTCACAAACCCGCACTTCAGGCACACATTGCCAAATGGCGTGAATCTCTGCCTGGTTACGGCATTTTTCATAACTTTACCATACCGCTCTGGCGAGATCGTTTTCAGTCCAGTCTTCCTTCCCGGAGCCATCATCCTCAGGTCCGTGATGCTTTCCCTGACATACAGGGATTTCACGGATCGGCTCCTGCAAAGTGAACATACCTTGACTTTTTTCAATTTTTCACTTAGTATACTAAAGCGTTTTAGTATACAAAACAATTTCGCTTCTGGTTACGCATGTTTCTGTGTGACTCAAATAATTATTTTAATAAATATCCAATCCCGTAGGAGGATAGCACCTTACAGATGATCAGCAACAGAAGGATAATAGCACTGAGATCGTTCATTATCTCCGTCGGAGCAACTGCGGCAGCCTCCTTTGTAGGAGTCTATGGGGTGATGATCGGAGCCTCGGCAGCCGAGATGGGTTGGCTGCAGTCAAGCTCCAACGCCCTTACGAACGGGGGACAACTACTGTGGGGGAAATTGAGCGATATGTATGGAAAGAGGCTCCCTTTCCTGATTATTGGAAGCATAATACTGGCTGTCCTCTGGGCACTGATGGCGATGGTTACCTCACCTGTCCAGCTTATCGTCGTTTATGCCGTACTCTCCCTCATGTCCGCAATGATCACCGTCAACTGGTTTTCCCTCATCGCAGAGATAGAGGATTCAGCCACACGGGGACATTTCCTGTCTGTGATCAACAGCTTCTCTTCGACCGGGGCAATAATCTCGCTTGTTATACTTTCATTTCTCCTGCATTCTGTTGCAAGGGACATAATACTGGTCCCATTCGGCCTTGCGGCTGGATCCTATGTGGTCTCGGCAATCATGCTTTCCAGAATCGATGAACGAAAGAGGGAAAGGGTCAGGATCGTAGGCAGGACTACCTTCAGGAAGATCAGGGAGCACAAAACATTCTTCAGCTACTTCCTTGCCATGAATGTCCAGGGATTCTTCTGGTCAATGGCGTGGCCTGTTTTTCCGATAACCATAGTGCTTGTAATGCACTTCGACCTCTCCACTGTGGCCATCCTGACCGCGGTATCGCTGTCAGCTACCGTAATGATGCAGGTAATCGTGGGTAAATTCGTTGACAACATCAAGAGGCCTCCGCTGATTTTTACAAACCGTGTGCTATTGAGCATGATCCCGCTGTTCTATGCTGTATTTTCCACATTTTACGAGTTTGTGGTGCTGGAGCTTTACAGTGGCGTGGTGGGTGCCATTCAGAACGTAGTCATGAATTCGTATGTTCTGGACATTGTCCCTGACGAACAGAGAGGTGAATATATTTCGATCCTCAACGGGTTCAACGGCATAATGTACTTTATTGGGGCACTTGCAGGTGGTTATCTGCTGCAGTTCTTTATGGGAAGATACGGACTGAGAGAAGCGCTTACATACACCTATGCGTTCATAATAGCAGGAAGGTTTGCGTCATCCTTCCTGTTCCTGAGACTTAAGGAGTCAGAGTCCAGGAGAGGAAACCGCGGTTTTGTTTATTCCCTCCTTCTGCGGTTCAGGACGCCAGGGGCACCGTCAGGTGGCGTAGTGAAGCCCAGATGATCCCCTTTGTTTATTGGGAAATTCACTATTTAAAATATTCTGAGATTATGCGAGCGGCTTCTAATGGGTTCTCTCTGTGTATTGCATGACCGGAATTCATCAGAACAACGCTGGAGTTCCTGAAGGTTTCACGAAGATCAGCCGACATTCTCTCACCGAAGATGCTGTCATATTGGGCGACAAGCAGCAGACATCCGGAATCTGAATGCCTGCCCCTTACGGAGAAATTCATAAGGGATGGGATCAGGGGATAGAGTCGTTCCGGTATCATGGGATGATCCCTGTCATAAGCATCCACCTCCTTCCTGTGGGTAGCGAGGTAACTTTCAGACAGAACATCGGCTGAAACCCTGTTCTCTGAGGCAGCCCAGGACGCGACCTTATTCACCACGACAGAATCTATTTCAGATGCTGGAGAGATCAACACATTCTTAGTCATATTCTCACCGTGATCCAGCATCATCTCTTCCAGGATGATTGATCCCAGGCTGATTCCGACAGAATAGAACTCCCTGAAACCCAGACTTCCCATGAGCGAGATTAGCTCTGATCCAAGATCTTCGAGGGTTATGCCAAAATCATCGCTCTTTCCATGGCATGGCGCATCCACGAGAACCTTCGTGAAATTTCCCTGAATGTTCTGTGAGATCGGCACCATGGTTTCAAGATCTCCACCGAGACCGTGGATGATCAGTATTCCCATTCCACTTCCCTGTAACTGGTACCATATCCTGTTGCCGCTGTTCGTATTGTGAAACATGAGGCCCCGTTATACCTCCGGAAGGAACATTTCATCAAGTTTCAGTTTTCCCGTCTCCCTGAGGAACAGCGTCATGATGATTGCCGAGAACATTACCAGGCCGAAGATCGTGAATATATAGAAACTTGAGGGGTTGATTGAATTCCCTATGATCAATACGCCTGCAACAGCCCCCAGTTTCCCTATTGTTGCTGCCAGGCCGTAAGCACTTGACCTGAACTCTGTTGAAGCAAGCTCGGCTGGAAATATTCCAACCGTTGCGCTTGGCCATCCGTTCGAGAATTCTGCGAATGCAAGTATCACTATGAGAAATGTGAAGAATGTGTATGGTATCAGGATTAAACTGATCCCCATCCCCAGGAACCCCAGCATCTGTATGGATTTCCTGCCTATCCTGTCCACCAGCATTATCACAATGACACCGCTTATGAGACCGATGACAAGAAATGCAGAGGTCACAATGGCGTTCTCATAGTAATTTCCGATTAGGTTGCTGCTCTGCAGAAGCGATGGCACAAGGAGGCCGATCCCGAATGCGCCCATGTCATATATGAACCATATCACCGATGTGAGTATGGTGAATTTCGCGCTTTTTCCCCTGAACATCGCCCTGACCGTCCCCTTTTTCCTGATTCTCCGGACCTTTTCCCACTTTTCTGACTCCGGCATGGAAAGCCGAAGGACCAGCACAACGGCTGCAGGTATCAGGCCAATGCCGATCATATATCTCCAGCTGCTATCAGGAAAGTTGAGGTAAAAGAACAGAGCCGCCACCAGACTGCTGCTGAGCGCACCGATCACGAAGGCTACAGAAGAGAAAGAGAGGAATTTGCCCCTGAGTTTTTCGGGAGCCATTTCAGCAATATATGAGTTTGAGACCGGATAATCAGCCCCAACGGCAATACCCATCATTACCCTGAAAACTACTATTAGGATGAAATTGAAAGTGGCAACTGAAGCAATTCCAAAGATGAGGAAGAAGAGTAGATTGTACATGTATATTCTTCTCCTGCCGAATCTGTCGGCAAGGTATCCAACAGAAACAGCACCAATTATTGTTCCCAGGATCAGTGAATCTATCATCAGGGATGCCCCAAAATCTGAAAGGCCCAGGTCTGGTTTCATGATCAGGATTGCCAGGGCAACTACAGTGAGCTGGTAACCATCCAGAAACATTCCTGCGGACGACATCAGCAGCAGCTTAATCGGAGAAACTGATTTTTTTTCCATCCATGATGGAATCCGGCAAAGAAGATAAAAGAATGCTGTATGGTGATATTTAGATTATATATGATCTTGAAACGGGGCGATAATTGACAAACCGGTTGGCTGATCTCGCATTGAAATTGCTTGATATCCAAGATGGCAATATCCACAGTCCTGTTGCAGTGATCGTTAGCGGTTCTTAAAAGCGGTTCGTTAGGAGAGGCTGAATTAAGAAAAAAATTAGTTTTCACAGTGAGATCAGTACTGTCAACCCGATATTCCATGTTGCACATCCTGCCACGAGAGCTTAATGAGCGGATTTGGTATACCGGTTTCATGATAATTGCTGTACCAGTGACTGACAATATGGTCAGCGGCCCCGGAGAAGGGCTGGAAATCAGGATATATGATGCTGGAAAGGAAATCAAGCTGTTGGATACGTATGAGAACCCTGCCCTT
>JAJYRT010000081.1 GCA_021793945.1 Thermoplasmata archaeon | reverse complement strand
GACGTTCCATCCAGCGATTTAGAAGCTGTGCATCCGGATATCAGGAATAATCGGACCTGTTTACTTTATTTCTCACATTCTGGTTATGAACAAATCTGGAAACATTAGTCAGAGCCTGCTCATAGGCATAAACTGTCTCCCCCTCAGCTACTGAAGAGTTATGCGGTGAACCGATAAGATTCTCAAGTTCCAGGAACGGGAAGTCTGTCTCAAATTTTCCTTTAGATATTGGCTCTGTCCACCACACGTCGATGCCTGCCTTGAACTCCTTGTTCCTGGAAAGGTGATCAAACAAATCGTTCTGGTTTATTATCTCAGCGCGTGCAACGTTTATCAGTATTGCGTCCTTCTTCATCATTTCCAGTTTTGCAGAGTTTATGATTCCACGGGTATAATTTGAGAGAGGTAGAGATATCACAACAATATCGGAATTTGAAAGCACGTAATCAATATCATCGATGTTTCCGAGGAATTCCTCGTCTTCCCTGGCTCCGGATCGTGAAATGGCAAGGATCTTCATGTCGAATTTCCTGGCTATTCCGGCTACTGCCTTTCCTATTCCACCATAGCCGATTATCCCTATCTTCTTACCAGCAACCCTTCTGTTAACAGTTTTCTGGTCGAAAATTCCCTCTCGCATCTTGAGGTAGTTCTTTGTAAGATTCTTGCTTAAATCCAGAATCATTGCAAATACGTGTTCCGCTATTGGGTCAGAATAAGCTCCCGCGTTGCTGCATAGAAGTATGTGCTCAGGGATGGATTGGAAATCAAGCATGTCGACCCCTGCAGATAAGGTCTGTATCATCCTGAGACCCGGCATTTCTGAAACAAGTTCCGAAAGAAGCCTGAGTTTTGTCTGCCCAACAAGAAGGACCTTAAACCCGGATTTGTCTTTTATATCATCACTGAACACCAAGTCGACCCCCAGATTCCTCGAAATCTCTTTCAGATGTTCACGCAGTCTTGGGCCTGTATTAGTTTCAATGAGAACTTCCATGCTACTTTATATCTTTATGAGTATTCTATTTTCCGCAGATGCAAACTATTTGCTTAAATAATTTAAGTTAATTACTAGCAGAAATTGGATGCTTAAATTTTATCTTGCCTCCTGGAACTTCAGGGACAATTACAAACTTTTTGAGTCTGTGTCCCAGGCGGACCGCCAGACCATGGAGAGCACATTACAGGAGGGCAGGATAAGAGAATACGTGATACTATCTACCTGTAACAGACTGGAAATTTATAGTACAGAGGATTTTACCACCCTTGATATTTTCAAGACCGCTGACATAATGCGTGATTCTGACGCTGTCAATCATCTATTCAGGGTCGCTTCCGGCCTTGAGTCCATGTCGGTAGGCGAACAGGAAATTCTGAGACAGGTCAAGGAAGCCTACGAACAGTCGATTAAATCCGGGAAATCCGGAAAAATGCTGTCAATGGTATTCAGGAAGGCCATCAGCGTCGGAAAGAAAGTTCGTGATGAGACCGACATCTCCAAGGGAAAAGTGTCCCTTGCTGCACAGGCTACACAGATAATTGAGTCCCTGCCTGGTACCCGCGGTAGCCGAGTGATGATAGTCGGAACCGGTAAAATGGCCAGCGCCATTGCAAAGTACATAATGAAAATTCCACCATCTTCGCTCACCATCTGCGGCAGGAATGAGGAACATGCCAGACAGCTTTCTAATTCTGTCGGGGCTTCCTACTTGCTTCTCTCCGACTTGCCCAGGGGACTGAGGGAAAATGACATAATTATAGCAGTGACCTCTTCAAGAAATTACCTTATCGGACCGAAGGAAATTGAGAATGTAGATGGGAACAGGCTGTTCATTGATCTTTCAAACCCTAGAAACATTGATCCGGATATAGACAGGCCAGGGATAAGGATTATTGACCTCGAGAACATCCAGCCTATTCTAGAGGAAAACATTAAAGCCAAGAAGAAGGAAGTTCTTATGGCAAACCAGATAGTTTCTCAGGAAATGGACAATTTTTCCAGAAAGGTACTCGAGATGGAGACTGATGATTTCATAAGTGACATTTTCCTCTTTTCCAAACTGATAGAGAAAGAATCCTCAGACCAGCTTCTACATGAGGTGTCCAAGGGCGTGCCTCTTGAAACTGCTGTCGAGGACATGGCCAACTCGCTCGTGAACAAAATCCTCGCTCCTCACGTGCTTACCCTGAAAGAACTTATGAGGGAGAAAGGAGATGGAAAGATGGAAGAGACAATGCGGCGCTTGCATTCCCAGCTCAGGACCCATTACGATGATTACCTGAAGAAGATTGAAGGTCGCCAAGCATTCCAAAGTCAACAAGACCGAACTCGTCTGTTAAACCAAAAACCCTGAATTTCTTTGGATCTGTTTTCTTCAACACTGGAGTGAAATGTTCCTGACTGAACAGCGACTGCGTCACATCTGTTCCCGAGGAGAAGAAGCTCATTGCCGGAGTTATCAGCACCCGCGACTCATTGTTATACACAAAGGCAGGAATCTTGAAAACGCCCCCTATCTCATCTCGAAGCACAAATGAGGGGTGCTCGTGCCCCAGTATTGTCATCTTCCTGAGGTCCCTGTCGCGGTCTCCATGATAGATATAATAGCTGTCGGTCTCAAAGCTGTCGACAAGATCGATATTCTTCTTTTTCAGGATTGTCATAAGGAAATTGTCATGGTTACCGCGCACAAATATCAGTCTTGTTCTTTCCCTGTAACGGTTCACGAAGTGAACAATGTCGTCCCATTCCTGCGGTAGATTCCTCGAAAATTCCTGCTTGAAGTCACCGTTTATAATAAGTTTTTCAGGGGAGTATCTCTCTATTATGCTGTCGACCATTTTTTCAACGTGGCTTAGCTGCAGCTTTGGGAGAAACAGGCCGTGGAGGTTCATCTCCTCCTCGAATCCGAGATGCAGGTCTGAAATAACCGCTGTGCTTTCGTCACTCAGGTAAGCGCAATGCAGGTCCGAGATGAACACATTCTTCACAATCTGGATGTCGTGCAACGATAGCTGTATTCCATGATGGGCATTAACCTTTGGAGACAGGTGATTGTTGAGCATTTGAATAGCTGTGTATAATTTTTATAGTTATTCAAAATGGCTGTATGGAAAGAGCAGATGATCAACAGAGAACTTTCAATGACAGTGAGAAAACTGATGCCAGAGAAAAGGTCAAACCGTGATCCTGATCGTCCCGTATCAGTATGGAAAGAAATGGACAGGATACAGGGAAAACCTGAACAGAGTACCGTCGTGATATTCAGGACTACCGGCTGTTCATGGTACAATTTCAGTTCCTGCTCTATGTGCGGTTATTTTAATGATGTTTCCAGCAGCTTGACTGAGGAGAACCTGATGAAACAGGTCGATTTCCTGTCCGATTCACTCTCCGGTTCAAAGGTTGTGAAGGTCTTCACTTCTGGAAGCTTCCTTGACCCGATTGAGATACCTGTGAGGGTCAGGGAATATTTTTTCCAGACAGTGAATGAAAAGGTAGAGAAGGCATTGATAGAGTCAAGAACGGAATATATCACTGAGAAGAACATAGCGGGGCTGACACGCGCGGGTATTCCCGTCAGGATAGCCATAGGGCTGGAAAGCGCCAACGACAACATAGTAAGGAATTCCATCAACAAGGGAAGCACCTTTGCGAAGTTCCTTGAAGCCGCCTCCGTCATAAAAATGATGAAACTTGAATTGAGGACCTATCTTCTTCTCAAACCTCCCTTCGTGTCGGAAAAGGATGCAGTGATTGATGCGATAGAATCGGTGAGGAAGGTAAGCAAAATATCAAATGACGTATCGGTCAATCCAATGAACATACAGAAAAATACACTTGTCGAGAAGCTGTGGAAAAGAGGGCTATACCGCCCTCCAAGGCTATGGAGTCTGGCAAAGGTACTTCTTGACTCCAGCAAATACGGAACAGAGGTGCTTTCATATCCCACTGGCGCAAACAGGGACAGGGGAGTGCATAATGATGGCCATGACCAGAAGCTTCTGGATCTTATAGTCGAATCCTCCCTCAACCAGAATTTCGGTGATCTCGAAGCCTATTACAACTCAGCCGATTTGTCAAGCTACCGGAGAATGATTGAACTTGAATCCACTAACCTTTTCCAGCCTGACTTTCACAAGCTGCTTGGCAGGACGGCTTCTGCCTCCATGTATGTTTGAGGATTAAAATGCCTGTAAAGTTGAAGGATATTGGTGAGCGGGAGATCATAGACAGGCTCAGGAAGACCTTCAAGTTTACCGCACCGCAGGACGATTGCTCCCTAATCGATAACGGCAGGAGCTACCTGATGATCACTACTGACAGCATAAATTTCAAGACACATGTTCCTTCAGGCGCTCCTCCTGATCTTGCCGGATCCTATTTCGCTTCAATCAACCTGAGTGACATAGCTGCGATGGCGGGGATTCCCATTGAATTCATGACTGCTTATTCCCTTAGCCCCGAGACAGACTATTCGCTGCTTGAAAAGTTTGAATCGGGAATGGTACGGACTCTGCGCGAATACAAATGCGACTTTGCCGGAGGTGACCTCAAGGAAGGGTTTGATCTCAACATGACGGGTATCGCCATTGGCAGACAGAAAAAACTCCTCACGAGAAGAAGGTCGGATCTTGCCCCGAACCAGATAATAGGAGTCACGAATTCTCTCGGAAAGGCTGCAGCAGGTTATGTGTTCTATTCGCACAAAATCAGAAAAGCGTCTTCAATACGCATGATGCTAGATATTAAGCCCAGAATACGGGAGGCGCAAATCATAAGCGAGCACGGAGGCAAATTCATGATGGATCTTTCTGACGGGCTCGCGTCGTCCATGCAACAGATGAAGAGGGATTATGGGCTGGGCTTCAGGGTCGTTCAGGATGAGTTACCCGCCCACCACGATGTAAAAAGGGCAGTTGAAATTTCAGGGGTTCCAGAACTTGATCTTACCATGGGCTTCGGTGGCGATTACGAACTCTTCTTTTCTGTCGAAAACAGCAACTACCCGGATTTCAGGGATGCAATGGAATCCGAGAAGATTAGCGTTAGTTTCATTGGAGATGCCTGGAAAGGCGACAACCTGATATACAACGGGTCCGAGTGGAATAAACTGGACATTAACGGGTATGAACATTTCAGAAAAAACAGGATGCTGCAGTAGATTACCACTTTTCTCGACTGTGAAGGACATTTAGTCTACCATGAAAGCGATTTATACATTGTAGCATTCACCATTAAACGGACATGAGTAAGAATATATATGAGCCTGTGGACACGGGAATCACCATGCAGGACATCGCGAAGGACACCCTCGAATTCTGGAAATCAAACGATATTCCAGAGAAGAATATCAACAGTGCAAGAGGAAGCAGTGATTTTTATTTCCTGGAAGGTCCACCAACCGCAAACGGGCGGCCGCATGTCGGTCACCTCAGCACTTTTACTGTCAAGGATACAGTGCTCCGTTACAAATACATGAACAACTACAGGATAAGACGCCGCACCGGCGGATGGGATTGTCATGGACTGCCTGTAGAACTTGAGGCTGAAAAGCATTTTGGCTTCAAGACCAAAAGGGAAATTGAGGAGTATGGAATAGAGGCATTCAATCGGTACTGCAGGGAAAGTGTCTTCCGTTACATAGAGGAATGGGAAGAGGTGAGTCAACTTTCCGGAAAATGGCTGGATTCAAAGAATGCATATGTTACCCTGCGAAATGAGTACATGGAAAGCGAATGGTGGGCTCTCAGCAGCATGTTCAAATCTGGAATGCTTTACAAGAGTTACAAGATTGTTCCCTACTGCCCGAGGTGCGAGACCTCCCTTAGTTCCCATGAGGTTTCCCAGGGTTACGAGGATATTGAGGAACCTGCAATATACGTTAAATTCAGGGACGCCGATCATCCCAGAAGGTACTTTCTTGCATGGACTACCACCCCATGGACCATCCCTTCAAACCAGTTCCTGGTTGTAAATGAGAAACTTGACTACGATCTCGTTGAATATAAAAATGAGGAATATTATGTTGCTTCGGCTCTGACAAATACCATATTCAAGGGAGATGTAAAAGTACTGGAGCATTTCGGAGGAAAGGATCTTCTGGGCAAGAGATACATAAGGCCAATAGAGTTCATTGAAGCTCCACGAGGTTCGCTGAAGGTAGTTCATGGGTCATTCGTCAATATAGAGGATGGAACTGGCATTGTCCACGCTTCACCAGCTTTCGGTGCTGATGATTTCGATATCGGCAGGAAAGAGGGCGTAGATATGATAAATCCCGTTGATGTTTCGGGAAAATTTAACTCAGACCTCCTTCCATGGAACGGGCTATTCGTCAAGGAAGCAGACCCAAAGATCATAGATTACCTTAAGGCAAACGGCAAGCTTTTCAGGTCTCAAAAACATCGTCATACGTACCCGTTCTGCTACCGGTGTCACTCCCCCATGCTCTACTACCCACTGGACGCATGGTACATAAGGATATCAAGCGTAAGGGACCTGCTAGTCAGCAACAACCAGAATGTGAACTGGGTTCCTGACTTCCTGAAGGACGGGAGGTTTGGTAATTTCCTGACGGAAGCAAAGGATTGGGCACTGAGCAGGAACAGGTACTGGGGAACTCCACTTCCAATATGGGTTTGCGAGAACAACCATTATGAGTCAATTGGAAGCAGGGAAGAGATCGAGGCCAAGGGAGTAGCGGTTCCAACAGACCTGCACCGGCCATTCGTAGACTCGGTGGTTTTCCAGTGTAGCGTCTGTGGGAAGGATATGCACAGGGAACCGTATGTAATCGATACCTGGTTTGACAGCGGAAGTGCAACATATGCGGCAATGCATTATCCCTTAGAGGACTCATTTTCTCCAGAGGAATCCCTTCCGGTAGATTTCATAAGCGAGGCGGTTGATCAAACGCGTGGATGGTTTTACACACTACACGCCATCTCAACAGTTCTCTTTGGTAAAAATGCCTACAGAAACGCGGTATCCATAGACTTCATTCTGGACAGGTACGGAAAGAAGATGAGCAAGAGCAAGGGAAACTCAGTTTATGCCATAGACCTGCTGAGACAGTTCGGGCCGGATCCTGTGAGGCTTTATTTCCTCACAGGCACACAATGGAAACCAAAGAATCTGGACGAAAAAGTCATACTTGATGAATCACGTAAGACCCTTGGAACCATGATAAACGTCTACTCATTCTTCGCATCCAACGCCAACCTCGATGAGTACCAGCACAGTGGTGTCCATCATTCAGAGAATCCACTCGACAGATGGCTGATGTCCAGGGTTAACAGCACAGTAAAGATGGTGAAGCAAAAGATGGATGAGTACTACCTGAGCGATGCTCTTGCCCTTGTAGCTGACCTGATTGATGACCTGTCCAATTCGTACCTGAGGCTTTCAAGAAGGCGGTTCTGGTCTGAAGGCACCGGTGAGGATAAAAACATAGCATATTCTGTTTTATGGAATGCAATTGACAACATCGTAAGGATGATGGCACCAATCACGCCATTCTTCTCCGAATTCATATACAGGAGGCTCACCGGGAAGGATGAAAGTGTACATGACCAGTATTTCCCTTCTTACGATGAATCGCTCATAGACAATGACCTGGAAAGTGAATTTGACCAGGCTTTTACAATTCTTGAGATAACCAGACGACTCAGGCAGGAAGCCAATATAAAGGGAAGGCAACCGGTTACAGAAATTCTTGTTTCCGCAGCTAAGCCCATAAGGAAGGAGGTCATGAATGCGATTGATCAGGAACTTAACGCAAGGGAAGTTAAATTTATCCTCCCAGAAGCAAGACCATTGCATCACCGGGCATCCGTGGTCTTTTCCAAAGCTGCTCCAGTCCTGAAAAACAGAATAAACGAACTGAAAGCCTTCGTTGATGGACACGACAATGATAGCTTATATGAAGAACTTGCGAAGAATGATAAAATCACAGTTGCCGGAATGGATGTGATCAGGGACTTCCTGGCATTTGAGGAGATACCAGCGGAACCATACTCACATGCAGTAGACAGCACACATGGTGTTGAGGTTTTCCTCAACAGGAATATCGATGAGGATCTTCTCATAGAAGGTTCCGCCAGAGAGTTGATAAG
>JAJYRT010000080.1 GCA_021793945.1 Thermoplasmata archaeon | reverse complement strand
TGTTCTGCTTTCGTTTAATGTTTGGAATATTGGAGAGGTCTTTGGAGTATTTGACAGGGCTCATAGGCAAGAGAGAATTACAAATAAACAGTTGAATGAAGTTATGGGTAGATTCTCAAATGAAACTTCGAGGCTCAAGAAGATTAGCAGAATAAGGATAATCACCTTATCCGAAAATATACTAGAAAGTAGCTGGGATGTTGTAATAAAACACCATATCTATGTTGCTGATGCCTTGCAGATTATAAGTGCTATTGAAGTTGGATGTAAGGAGTTTTACACTGGTGATAAAAAACTTCATAAGTTAGCACTCTCCTCAGGCTTAAATTCTATTTATTTGGGATGATCATTATTAACTCAAAATAAACAATCGTAATTTAATTTCGGCGTACTTAATATTATTCCATTAAAACATTAAGCGAATACTTTTGCAGTACTTGAAAAATAGGAAACACTCCATTATCTCACAATGAGTAAATATTACTCGACACCCATGTCTAAATGGGCTGAAAGAAAAAGATTATATTGTGGTTATACATTAGCTATATAATAGATATACATGGATTACACAACTATACAAATTAGCCGATCTACAAGAGAGAAATTGAATGGACTAAGAGCGCACAAAAGAATGACGTACGATGAGTTGCTGAATGCACTCATGTCACTAATTCCTGAGGGCGATGAGGAAGGAGTTTACACTGAGGATTTCAGGGCTTCTCTACTTAGAGGGCTCCTAGATGTGAAAGAGAAGAAGACCCACACCACAGATGAAGTCAAGAAACAGTTGGGAATCCAGTGACAGACTTTGAGGTTGAATATTCAGAGGAATCCCTTTTCCAGCTTCGGGGCCTAGACGTTTCTGTATCCAAAAGGATTATCCGGAAAATAGAAAGCACAAGAAGCGATCCACACAGGTTCTTTGTGAGGTTAGTTGGAAGAACTGAATACAAGCTGCGAGTTGGTGACTATAGAGTGATTGTGGATATTGAAGAAAATAGAAGAGTTATAGTTATCAGATCACTGGGTCATAGAAAGAACATCTACAGGTGACCAGCTTCATTTCCTAGGTTGCGTTTTTTACGAAAGTCAATTAGGGTTAGAATGGACCAGTTAGGGTCATGTGAAAGGTTACTCGTATGGTTTTCCTGTACCAAATAGGATCTAAAAACATACGCGCACTTATTATATATGCGCATATCATATGGTTATTGTGGTATAATGACCTGGGAATTTGAACACAGTATCGTAACCAGCGCAAAGAAACAGATAATATGGGAGCTTTATAGCAGAGTAGAATCCTGGACAATATGGGATCATGGAATTGAAAGTGTATCCCTTGAAGGAGAATTCAAAGAAGGAGTTCATGGGAAAATCAAGCCTGAAGGACAGGAATTATTAAGCTATAAGATTACTCTTGCCGACCCAGAGAAGGGTTTCTCTGATGAAACTGTAATTGATAATTTGGGAGCAACCATAGAGTTTATTCACACTTTTTCAAGTTTGTCAGATGGAAAGACTCGGCTCATCAACCATATAACAGTTAACTGTCCTGATAAAGAGGAGATGGAGAAGGAGATAGGAAATGGTATATCTTCTGGAGCTCCTAAAACAATGGAGAATGTTGTAAGAATGGCTGTTTTCATTGAAAAAATATGCAAATTACAGTGAGGCTAAAGCTTATGCCATCACCAAATAATAAGATCCCTACAAAATTTGAGAAACCTGACGAAAGCCCGGGTTTTCTGCTCTGGCAGACTATGAATCTCTGGCAAAGAAAAATGAGAGCAGCTTTAAGAGAATCTGGACTGACCCATGTACAGTTCGTGCTCCTTGCCTCGACTGTATGGTTGAACGATCACGGTAGTGAAGCCACGCAGGTATTGATTGCAAGGTTTGCGCATGCTGATGTTATGATGACTTCGCAGGTCTTGCGTTCTCTTGAAGAAAAGGGTCTAATTCTGAGATTAAAAAACCCTGGAGACACTAGGGCGCATCTAATATCTCCGACGGAAAAAGGGAAAGAGCTGATCGGAAAAACAATAAGAGTCGTTGAGGATACTGATAGTGCTTTCTTTGCCATATTGAACAATAATATAAGTGAATTCACTGAAATGCTTATAAAACTGATTTCCTCTAATTGAATTTCATGATTATCTAATAGTTCCTCCAGTAAATCGCCTTTGCCATTATTTCCAGTGTGTGGTATACAATGCACCCCCGGGTCGATTTACATCAGTCAGGGATCAGTCCTCAAAAAAACTGAAGTCGATGCTGCTGGGGATTCAAGCCTAAGGTATGAAAGAGGTATTTTGATACTGTTTACAAATTTTTGAATATATGGAATGGACCGGTCGGGATTTGATTAAAATTTTAAGCGAATACGAGAATTGGGCATATTTTCCAAATCAAGAAAGCCGCAAATCTTTTTCCAACTTCTTAGATAGATTGGGTAGATCCTGCACAATGTAGTAGAATGCCATCCATGACCACTCCCCCCCATCTCTTTAAACCCTCATTTTTCACTTTATCCACGGCCTCCCTGTTATTATCCGGTTTCTTGTCAAAGAAGAGTTTTGCAAAAACCTCGGCGGACCACACGTCAATAGGAAAACCACCGTGAGGGTTTATAATATCTGCAGAATAATCACCTATGCCCGGCAACTCGAGCAGGACTTTTTTTAGCTTCGTCAGGATCCATCTCCAGGATCTGCTCCGATGCAGGAAAATCACCTTTTGCAAGTTTTCTGGCAAGACTGACAATACTCTTGGCTCTATAACCCACTTTGCAATTCTCTGCGAGTTCTCTATCCGTTACACTAGATTAGCATTCGCTTAATCCCTATGCTAGTGTGATCTCATCCATTTTATATTTCCATCTGAAGATGACGGGGGACTTGTTTATTTCCTGGAAGTACTGTTCGATCCTGTTCTTTAATTCGTCCACGGTTTTTACCCTGATCTCACGGAGCATCGTTCTTGCAAGTTTACTGAACAGCATTTCCACTATGTTAAGCCATGATCCATGCTTCGGCGTGAAGACAAACTCGAATCTGTTCGGCACTGTCAGGAGATATTCCCTTGTTTTCGTGGACGTGTGCACCCTGAGGTTGTCAAGTATAAGCCTTATCTTCTTCCCTCCGGGATATGACGAATCCAGTTTCTTCAGGAATGCTATGAAATCATTGCTGTTGTGTGTTCTGCTCACTGTCTCCGTAACAATGCCATTATGCAGGTCTATGCCTGCCAGAAGAGACAGCGTACCCAACCTCTTATACTCATAATCCCTCGTGACAGAAGGGTGCTTTCCGGGAACAGGAGGCAGTTCCTCCGATGTCATCGATATTGCCTGCATTCCAGGCTTCTCGTCGAATGATATTGTTATGGTATCCTTCAGTTCCGGTATTATAACGTCATTATTGATCATGTCCACCTCCCTGTATACGTGCAGTACGGTGGCCATCTTCTCCTCAAAGTCAGGGTCTCTCTTCTCCACATAGTACCTGACCTTGTGCGGTCTTATTTCCGCCTCATTGAGGATCTCAAAGACAGTGGATCTGCTCATATTCTTAAGGGAAGACCTGCTCTTCCTTATGTGATCCGTCATGAGCGTATAGGACCAGAGCTCATCCGGGTATCCATGTTCCGATGGTTTTGTGCATGCAAGGTTCAGGACCCATGACTTATCGTCATCCGTTATCTTTCTTGGTTTTCCGGGCCTTGGAAGATCGTTCAGTGCGGTCTCCATGCCAAATTCCCGTAGCTTGGACAGGCATTTCTTAACCGTGTTCTTGTTAACTCCATTCCTGGCCGCGATCCGATCGTCACTGTAACCGTCGAGGTAATCAAGGATTATGGATGCCCTTATCACTCTCCTCTTCTCCTCTTTTGTTGAGGATCTGATCCTCCTAAGCTCTTTCAGCTCTTCTTCCGAAATGTCCGGCTTAGGGTATTTTCTTTTGAAGACCATTTATATCTTATGAATAACCGGAAGTGAGATATAAATGTAGACTGTGTATTAATCGAATGATAATCTAGCTTGTACAACTTACATTTTCCATAATGTTTAATAACTATTGCTACCTATTGCTATCTATGGTAACAACAGTTCAAATTGACAACGAACTCAAAGAAAGGCTTAACCACTTAAAAATCCATCCAAGAGAATCTTACAACGATTTGATTTCAAGATTGATAGACTCATATTCACCAGATGTTGCCAGCAGGGAATCACTGATAGAAACACTCGACATTCTTTCTGACCCGGAAATAATGAGGGGAATTGCTCGAGGACTTGAAGACATTAAGGCAGGAAATACAAAGCCTCTCGATCAAATCAGCAGGGAGCTTGAATAGTATTGTCGTTTGACATTGTCCTCACAGCGGAATCTGAGGAGTTTATCAAGAAATGTGACAAGCCAATAAGGAACAGGATAATCAAATCACTTCGCAAACTTGAAAACGAACCCGAGAGCGGAAAACCTCTGACCTCAATACTTACGGGACTCTGGAGCCTGAGGATTGGGGACTATAGGGCAATTTATCAAATAAAGAACAGCGAGCTAATAGTTGTAGTTATCAGGATTGGACATAGAAAGAACGTTTATTGATAACTGGTTAGAATGGGAGTGTTTGGATTTGATAATAATTTTTGAGAATACGGTAACTCTGTGTCTTTTGGAGTAAAATTCTTATCATTATCGCGTATAGGATTAATGAGTGACGAAAATGACTATGACAAATGAATCCCGCGATCACAGGTCATGGGTAACTTCACATACTGAATGCCCAAACTGCCACTATAAGTTCAATTTTAGGCATTCCAAGTGGGGTTCTGCAAGTGCCGTTAGGGTTGGACCGAACTGGACATTCATCTGCCCAAATTGCAAAACAAAGCAGAGTTTTCTCATAAAAAAGGGTGAAGAGGATGGTTTGCCATTAATTATGGACCAGTCATTGTCGCCTTTCCTAATAGGAGCACTACTAGGTACGATTGGGGTTTTTATTGCAGTGATTGCACTTTATTTTGGGACATACAGAAACACAAGTTCTGGAGTGTTCATTTACGGTTTCGTGATTTCTCTTATCGTCTATGTAGTGTATATGATTTATCTTGGATTTATTTCCAGATCTTCTGGAAGATCCAACATAATGAGCCAGGTTCAGAGATAGATACTGTGTATTTCAGGGATACCCCGTACAAATAACTACAGACAAGAAGGGTAAAAGATTATTTTTTGACAGTAGGCTCACAAAAGCGCCAGGAGTTATAGCACAAACCCGTTATAGTTAATGGTTCTGCATAGAAATCTGTGAGAAAAAAAATTCATTTACTTTGCATCTGGAAGCAGGAAAATTATAATGGACCGGTCGGGATTTGCTCATTGTTTTAAGCGAATCCTAATTTAAAACACTTAATTCCAGTTGCGGTTGTGTTATTTATTGAAGCATTAACTATTATCCCAGATAAACAGACTTCAGACCGGATGAAAGAGTAACCGTGTGAAGTCTTTCATCTCCAGTGTAAAACTCGTTACATCCAACTTCAAGAGCACTTGTAATCTGTAGAGCATCAGCTGCATAGATATGATACTTAATTACAAAATCCCAGCTACCTTCTATTATCCTATCTGACAGTGGGATTATCCTAACCATGCCTATCTTTCTAAGCCTTCTAGTCTCATCTGAGAATCTGCTCATAACAGTATTTAGCTGTTCTTTTGTTATTCTCTTTTGTCTATGTGCCTTATCAAATATCCCAATTACTTCCCCAATATTCCATATATTAAATGAAAGCAGAACATTTCCCAAATATGCTTCATGATATTGTGCACGAATAATTTCCGAGCCGTTTTCATACACATATCTTTTTATTATGGCACTGCTGTCAAGATATACGACTTTCTCTGTCATCCCTCATGCTCCTTATAAGATCAGATATTTTGCCATTGGGTTTAACGGGCTCAAAATCTAAATCAGATGTGCCATGAATTGAATATTTCATTAAAGATTTGTCAAGATTTGAATTCAGTTCATTTTCTATAGCATCTTTTAGTATGGAGCTTATGTCTTTACCTCGTTCTAAGGCAAGATTCTTGAGTTCCATCCAAATCTGCTTATCTATGGATATACTAGTTTTTATGTTCATGTTAATAAGAATGGTATTTTGGTATATGATTATTTACCTGCAAGCCATCACCTCGAGCATTGAATGCAGGCTCAGTGTAACAGCAATTAGAATGCAGGAAATTCCTCCTGAAAATTTGAAGCAAGACTTCATAGTTTTTTTGATTGCGGAATCAGGAAAATTAAGAGCGGACCGGTCGGGATTTGATTAAAGTTTTAAGCGAATACTGTAATTTTAATCTTTAGATAGCAAAAGTCTTAACTTTACCGTGTTATGTTATCAGTGAGGTTATTGAAATGACAAAGAAAATCAAATGCCCAAAGTGCGGAGAAATTTTCAAGAAACCTACTTGGGGCTTGAAACCTATTGAGTACAAGGCCGGGATAAAAATGCCGGGCGGTCTTGTCGCTCTAGGCGCGATTATAACATGTCCCAAATGCGGTTTCGAAGGACCACTGAAGGAATTTGAACCTGTTGACGGAGAATGATTGTGAGTGGTGACGGACTTTGAATTGACCGTAATTGGCATAGTGATAGGCGTCATTGGAACGATACTTGCTATTATTGGAATACTCATCCAACTTCCTCCTGATAAGCTTGAACTCTGCCTTATCGATGGAACTTTCGGAGATGTAGATCTAGTTAACAGCCAGCACGTGCCATCTAGATTTTTCCATGTAGCAGTTAAAAATAATCATAAGAAAATGATCGCAAGGAATTGTTATGTTTATTTAATTAGCCTCAGAAACTCGCAGACCGGGGAAGAATATGTCAAACAATCATCGGAATTAAAATGGAGAGGGTACCAAATACCTTTTGCGGATATTCTGCCCAAGACATATAGAAAATTTGATGCTTTTTGGGTGGTAAAAAATAAACCTGACACCTTAATATTGAACGCGTTCTTGGATTCCACTCAACTTATCCCTCGTATCCAAGGACAAATCAGTCTAATCGCAGAATATTGGGTCGTGTCTGAGAACTTCAAAACAGTGAAAGGCTCGTTTCAGATAAATTTAGATAAGGATTTGAACAAGGTTTCAATCAGTCAAGTTTGAATCCCACACTAAGCGAAGCGGCATAGTGCGGTGAAACATCCCCTTAAGCCATTTAAGTCCCCCTCCCCTAAATTGCACTCCGCAGGAGAGAATAATGTGCCCGAAGCGATCCGGAAGTCTTGCGAAGCAATACCGAGTAGGGTAAACGTTGGCGGTGGGTGGTGTGAGCACCAAGCAAAGCGAAGGGCACATAGTAATTGGCGAAGGCTCAAAGAGGGTGGCTGAAAGGCGGGGTGAATTTGAGCCAAAGCATACCAAAAAGTATTAAAGTCTGAAAGAATATAAAGTTATATTAGGTTCAACACAAAACAGTCAAGGCTTTTAAGCATACCAAAGTCCGACCTTGATAGCCTCGAGGCTACCGTTGAAACTCTTGAGAATAAGTATATAATGGATCAGCTTGAAAGGAGCGAGCAGGACATCGAGGATGGAAAGGTGAGAAATGCCAGAGATTTTCTTGAGGAACTCTGACGCAGGCACTAGTGCCAGGCCAAGGGTGTAAAGATGACTCAGAAAAATGAACTCGAAGAGAAACTCACAAATTTCTTCAATGCAGAAAATGATCGGGACTGGAAGCTATATGAATCGTTTCTCTCGGAAGATGTCGAATGGATTTCATACGGTCCCCCCAAGCGAAAGGTTGTGTCCGGAAAAAGGATTATATCAAGACGATGATCAGAGCCTATCGGAACATACCAGAAAAATTCAGTGTTTTGAACATGGTTTCAGACATAGAAAGGGGAGTCGTGATTGCAGAGCTTGAACTACGCTCAAGAAGATCAGTTGATATATTTGAGTTTGAAAATGGTCTGATAAAGAGAGAACGTGAGTACTATGACGATACCCTCTGGTTGGAACCAGAGGATAAACCTTAAAAAATTCTCGAATCCGGGGCAAACCAGGTATAAACTATGTTAACAGAATGGACCGGTCGGGATTTGA
>JAJYRT010000001.1 GCA_021793945.1 Thermoplasmata archaeon | reverse complement strand
GGCAGGATTTCGTCGATGAGATCAGCGTGAGACAGTATCATTCTCCTGCAGCAGTATCTGTCAACGTGAAGGTCGTTAAGGGTCTTGGCTACTTCCTCTGCAGTAGGTTCTTTTCCGGATGACCTGATTTCGTTCATCTTGTTGGTAAATTTTACGTAATCAGAGGCGACAACCTTGCCGCAACTGAAACATCTGACCGGTATAATCATCTGATCACCTATATGATTTCTGTCTCTTTACCCTTGCGCCCCTTCCCATTGGCTTCTTGGGGAGTTTGCGCCTTATGTCGTTAACAAGCATGGTCCTGTCGTACTGCCTGAATTTCTCCTCGAGCGCATCATCAGACACGTACTTTATGATGCCCTTTGCTATGGCTGTCCTTGAAGCGTCAGCCTGGCCCGTTACTCCCCCTCCGGAGACTGTGACCTCTATGTCTATCTCGTTGGCCTTGTCGCCAAGCAGCAGGATGGGCTCCCTGATCTTTTCGCGCAGTATGGCAACCGGATGCAGTTCAACCGGGTAGCCGTTTATTGTTACCTGCCCCTTTCCCTTCTTTGTTACCGCCTTCGCTATGGCAGTCTTTCGCTTTCCCGATGTTACGATGAATGTACCTGTGTTCTTCATTGAATTGACCTCTGTCCGAGCTGGAATGTGATATCCTGCAGTGTGACGTAACCGCTCATCTTATGGTTAGCTGCCTCGTCAATCTTCCTGAATTCAATGCCATCAAGTATCTTGGGCTTTCCGCGGTAAACCACGCATCTCTTGAGAGCTTCCTTGCCGGTTGTTTTCTTGGATGGCAGCATGTTCTTTATGGATCTTCTCAGGATCTGGTCAGCAGTCTTTGGGTAATCTGGTCCCTTCCTCACGCTGCCTATCTCCCTCCTTTCCTTGAACCTGTTGATAAGAAACGGTTTTGTGCCGGTTATCACTACTTTCTCAGCATTTATTATGACGACACCTTCACCGTTAAGCAGTTGCTTTGCCACGTAAGTGGAAAGTCTTCCATAAATTGAATTATCCGCATCGATGTAAATCATATACTTTACCTCAATATCCTAAGATTGGATCCCTTCGGATTTTCTGCAGCAAGTTCTTCAAGGCTCTTGAATGTTGATCCATTCTCCTCAAGCTTCTTCCTTGCGTTCTCGGAAATTGCCAGCGCCGAAACCGTAACTTTCTTGTCGACAAAACCGCTTCCAAGAACCGATCCGGCCACGACAACGGTCTCCCCGTCTGATGCAAGCCTGCTGATTTTTCCGACATTGATGGAGGAATACCTCCTGCTCCCGGCAGTAAGCCTCTCGGCTATGTCTCTCCAGAAAACTGAATTGTTTTCCCGTGAAATCGTGATCAATTTTTCAATGGTCCCCCTCATGGCGGGACTTGTTTTTCTAGCTGTTTGTAATGACATGGTGAACATCCGTTGTGTAAGGCGTTAATTAAGATTCGTTAATAAACATTTTTACTGCTTTCCCGGTGAATCTGCGTTCATTTCTCCGGCATCGATGTGCTTCATGATTATCCTGATTATTCCCATCAATTTATAATATTCAGTCTCCGTCAGTGCAGACCTGGCGCTTATCCTTCGGATCATTGTGTCAATGTTCCTCCTTTTCGATTTAGGGTATGAAACTGCCTCGAGGAGTTCCCCGATCCTGTCCATGAGCATTGCGTAGTTCACCGGAGATATGGGATCTCCCACTGCATCAGTGCCGGATTCCCCAGCATGCTTCACCATTTCATAGAATATTATAGCTGCAGCGTGTGAGAGATTATATACCGGATAATCAGGCGATGCGGGTATGTTTATGAAGTAGTTGCAGCGTTCGAGTTCGGTGTTCCGCAGTCCATCATCCTCCCTGCCGAGAACGATGGCTATCCTGTCACTTCTCCTGGAAAATTCATCCCAGAACATCTGGGGAGTTACGGGCATCCGCCTGAATTTCTTCCTGCTGGAGGTTGCCACGCTTGATGTGCCCGCTATTATTGTGAAGCCCTCAGTTGCTTCCTCAAGGGTGGAATAAGTCCTGCTTTCTGAGAGTATCTGCCTGCCTGCCATTGCCCTCGCAATAGCCTCGTCGCCTATTCCCGGAGGATTGACCATGGCAAGGTCAGTCAGTCCGGCGTTCTTCATAGACCGGGCCACTGCGCCGATGTTGCCTTCATATTTTGGCGCAACAAGTACAACCCTGACACGCCCCGAGAGTTTACGAAGCTCTTCTGAAATATCAGTTCCGATCATCTAAAAAAAATGGGTTACTGGGGAGCTTCTTCCTTTGTTTCCGGAATCTCCTGTGGTTCTGCCGGAGCCTCCTTGGGCTCTTCCTTGTGCTCCTCTTCCTTCGGTGTCTTCTTGTAGAATTCCCTTATGGAGATGTCTTCTTCAGGCAGGTACTTCCTGACGTCATTTACCACAAGATACTTTGCGTTCAGCCATACGGGGTCGAATTTTGCATCCTCAGGAACATTGATTATTGCGTTTCCGTCCTCAACGGAGCACGAGAAATCCTCCTTTTCCGGCTGGTAGTACATGTGCACGATGGACAGGAGTTTCTCCGCTGGGTCCTGTATGACCTGATTCACCTTGTACTTGTAATATATGGTCTTCCCTGCAAGGGGATGGTTGTAGTCAACGAGCACTCTTCCTGGGGTAACTGAGAGAACCTTTCCCCTTCTGTTGTTGAGGCTGATTTCCTGCCCGACAACGGGGTTGATCTCCTGCCTCTGGAATTCTCTCACGGTGTGAACCTTGATATTCTTGTTGTCCCTGAGCCCGTAAGCCTTTTCGGCGGGTATGATGACTTCGTATTCCTTACCTTCCTCGGACTTCTCAAGCGATTCATTTATCTCAGGAAACTGCTTGTCGGAGCCGACAACAATGACTTCGTCCCCGTATTTCCTGTGCTCGTGATAAACATCATTCTCCTTTGCGAGTGCCTCAATGCTGGTATCAACTAGCTTCTTCTCTTCGCCCGCTCTGACCTCGTAATCTATCTTTAAAAAATCACCATTGTTCATTGGATCACCAAATTGATCGTGTATGCCGGGAAATCCAAGATTGTATTTAAATTTTGATACCGTTCAATGGTGCCTGTGCCTGTGTCTTTGATGGAGGGCTGTTTCACCATCTCCAATAGTTCTTGTGAGACTGATCGTGTACGATTGCATCAAAGGCAACAGGAAAGGATCAGATTGCAAGAGTCAGTGATGCCAAAATGAACATCTTTTTAAGGCATCAGGAAATGAAAAACACATGAAGAATTTTATTGACGGCGAGTGGAAAGCCTCTGAAGATGGTGAGGAGATAGAGAAATACAACCCTTCAACCGGTGAATTGCTTGAGAAAATGGCCGCGTCAAAAAAAGGTGATGTGGATGAAGCCGTGGATGCCGCATATGATAGTTTCCAGAAGTGGCTCTCAATGGGATCTGTCGCCAGGTCAAAGATAATCTACAGGGCAAAGGAACTGATACAGCAGGACCGCGTTGCACTTGAAGCGATACTGACAAGGGAAAACGGCAAGATCAGGGTGGAGGCGAGGCAGGAGGTTGACGGAGTCCTGGATCAGCTTCAGTACTATGCCGAATTTGCAAGGAAGATCACCGGCGACGTTGTGGAGGGTGACAGCAGCAGGAGGCACATTTACCAGTACAAGGTCCCCTACGGGGTTGTTGTGGCAATAACACCATGGAACTTCCCGGCTGCCATGGTCGCCAGGAAGCTCGCTCCGGCACTTCTGACCGGGAACACCGTGATAGTCAAGCCAAGCACGGATACACCCGGAAGCGCGGAATTCATAGTAAGAAAATTTGTAGATGCCGGCATACCAAAGGGTGTGCTGAACTTCATAACCGGGAAGGGAAGCGAGATAGGTGACTATATAGTAATGCACCCAAAGGTATCCCTTATCACCATGACTGGATCCACCGCGACAGGCCAGAGGATAATGCAGAAAGCGTCGGGCAACATGGCCAAGCTTATCCTGGAACTCGGCGGAAAGGCGCCCTTCATGGTCTGGAGGGATGCAAACATCCAGAACGCACTCAAGGCTTTTGCATGGGCAAAGTTCTGGAATTCGGGGCAGTCATGCATAGCCGCGGAGCGGCTATATGTCCATGCGGACATCTATGACACATTCGTGAAGAAGGCAACTGCAATGGCGAAATCCATAAGAGTCGGTGACCCGGAAACTTCTGACATGGGCCCGCTGATCAACAGGGGCGCGCTCGAAGGATCAGAGAAGTTCATATCGGATGCGGTGTCAGGTGGCATGCATGTCCTTGCCGGCGGGAAGCAGCCCACCCTTCAGGGCAAATTCAGCAAAGGGTATTTCCTCGAGCCTACGATCATAGAGGGGGCGGAACAGAACTCCGAGATATTCCAGGAGGAGATATTCGGACCGGTGATAGGCGTGAAGAAAGTGACCGACGAGGACGAACTCATCGCTGATGCGAACAACTCGAGGTACGGCCTTGCTTCCTATCTTTTCACGGAAGACCAGAAGCTCATCTTCAGGGCATCCGATGAGATCAGGTTCGGGGAGCTCTATGTGAACCAGACTGGCCCTGAGGCATCACAGGGCTATCACACAGGATTCAGGATGACCGGGCAGGCAGGAGAGGGCAGCAGGTATGGGATAGAGGAATACCTGAAACTCAAGAATGTTTATATTGACTATTCCGGGAAGGTCGTGGTTGAATCCATGAGGGACGATCTCTTCTCCGGCCTATGAAACTATGAGGCCGGTATAGCCGTCCATGAATATATCCTCCCCTCCCCTCAGGTCTGAGAAAAGCTTGGTGTTTGCAAGCAGCGCCGTGCCTGAATTTCTCAGCCTTTCCCTCATGCTGCTGCTCACATTTCCGCAGCAGACAATCCCCCTGAATTTACCCACCGGATCCGGAATCCTGTCGGCGCTGCTGACAAGAAGGATTTCACCTGGCTGATCTGCCGAAACTGCAAGCTTCCCCTCTGCCGAGATTCCGTTAGTGTGCCCCACCCCGAGGTATTCACCCATGGTTATTACCCGTACATCATTTGTTCCGCCGAAGAGGAAATACGGGGCACCGGACGTAACGACATAACGCAGCCCCCTCCTGATGCCCATTGCCTTCTGGAAATTCTTGGTCATCATGTACACGTCCGTGGTCCTTTCATCCTCCACGTCCATGCAGACTGGCGTTATTCCCCTGTAGAGATTCAGCTTTCTTGCTATTGATTCAGAGCCAACTACACCATATACCGGCACAGATGGCCTGACTGCAGAGATCATCCTGGCGGTGTTTCCTGTGCGGGTGAAGGCTATTATCCCCTCGGCACTGGAATCGCGGGATATGACCTTGGATGCAACCGCGATTGAGTACGCGACCCTGTTGCCTATGAATTCCTCCGGTTCCGGAAAATCCTTCCTCTGGCTCTCCACGTACTCGGAGATGTCACTCAGGTATTTCACGGCCTCAACCGGGTACTTTCCCATTGCGGTCTCCTCCGACAGCATCAGGGAGTCCGTGTTGTCAAGTATGGCATTTGTTACGTCTGATACCTCAGCCCTGGTCGGGGAATCTGACTGCACCATGCTTTCAAGCATCTGCGTCGCAACTATGGTGGGCTTTCCCCTCCTGTGCGCGTGATAAATAATGTTTTTCTGCGCCAGGCTCACCTCCGTGAGAGGAAGCTCGACGCCAAGGTCTCCCCGTGCGACCATAATCACGTCAGATACCGCGGAAATTTCCTCGATTCCCGAATACCCGCTCTTGGTCTCTATCTTGGAAATGATGCCCTGCGTGCCGCCTAATTCCATTATTGCGTTCTGCAGGCTCTGGACATTTTCCTTGGACTGAACAAACGACAGGGCGAAGTAGTCAACCTGGTTTGATACTCCCTCCGCAAGAAATTCCCTGTCCCTGTCGGTCAGCGTGCCGAGGTCAAGAACACGCCCAGGTATGTTGATCCTGCTCCTGTCCCTTATCTCAGCATCGTCTGATGCCATGATTTCCACCGAATCCCTGCCTGTGCCCTTGACAATGAAAGTAACTCTTCCGTCACTCATCATGATGGCATCACCTGCCTTGAGCGACTGCAGCACTCCGGGATAATTTATGCCAATTTCGTCATCTGCCTTTGGACTGGCAACAAGCCTGAACACACTCCCGGAGGATATTTTCTTCCTTCCGCCCGGAAACGATGAGGTCCTCAGCTCCGGTCCCTTGAGATCGACCATGACGGAGACGTGCTTTCCCTTTTCCCTGTTGAGATCCGATACAAGCCTGCTGATCTTCCCGATATAACCGCCCACGATATGTGCAGTGTTTATCCTTACGCATGAAAGTCCCCGGTCCATCATGCTGGATATTATTTCTCTGCGGTCACTCGCCGGGCCTACCGTTGCTATAATCTTGGTCTGGGGCATGATTCCTGATCCCACATTGTCTAAAGTATGTGTCGATTCAGATCAGCTTTCTGCCCATTGCTTCAAGAAGCTTGCCTGCCTTGCCATAAAGTGACTCAAACTGCCTGAAGTCCAGCTGCTGGGCTGCATCGCTGAGCGCTTTCTCGGGATTGGGATGAACCTCAACCATAAGTCCATCTGCCCCTGCACCGACGCCAGCCAGGGCCAGCGGCTCCACAAGACTGGCTATCCCGGCGGGATGGCTCGGATCAATAAGCACCGGAAAATCTACCCTTGAATGGAGGACGGGTACAGCGCCGATGTCCAGGGTGAACCTGGTGGAACTCTCGAACGTCCTGATCCCCCTCTCCACAAGTATGACCCTCGGGTTCCCTGCGCTTGTAATGTACTTTGCGGAACTTATCAACTCCTCGACCGTGTTTCCGAATCCCCTCTTCAGCAGCACGGGCTTCTTCAGCTTCCCCACCCTCTTCAGGAGTGCAAAATTCTGGGAGTTCCTCGACCCTATCTGCAGGATGTCCGAATACCTGGAGACCTCGTCAACAACCGAGGTGTCCATGACCTCTGTCACTATGGCCATTCCCGTGGCTTCACGGGCTTCTGCCAGAAGCTTGAGCCCTTCAGATCCTAGCCCCTGGAATGAATCCGGGGATGTCCTGGGCTTATATGCCCCGCCCCTCAGCACCTTGACACCCAGTGACCTGAGAAATTTCGCGGTTCCGATAATCTGTTCCCGATCCTCTACGGCGCATGGTCCCGCTATCATTAAGAAACCATTGTCATCCAGATTAAGTTCGTCCGTAAGTTGGAATCCATGCATTTATGACACCCTGATCTCGTGTAGCCTGTTTATCAAGTCCTGATTGCCTAACAATGCCTCTCCGATTAGCACTGAATCGTATCCTGGCATTATAACTTTATCAATGTTTTCCATATTTATTCCGCTCTCCAATATTTTGATTCCTTCGAATTTTTTCATGATCCTGATTGCGTCCCGTTCTTCCCCTTCCATTGTCAGCGTTCGCAGGTTCCTGCGGTTATACCCCAGCATGTCTGTTCCCGAGGATAATGCGCGGAACCCAACCTGCAGATCGTGGAATTCCGTGATGACCTCCATGCCAAGGCTGTGGGAGTGACTGCACAGGTCCCTCAGGGCATCCGGTTGCAGGAAATCTGCAATGAGCAGCACTGCATCCGCCCCACACCTGAATGCACTGTCGATCATTTCCCTGGTGGAGAAAAAGTCCTTGGCGAGAAGGGGCACACCCATTCCCTGTGACCTGCTTATGTCGGCGTATCTGCCTCCGAAGAAATCCGGCTCCGTAAGGATGCTGAGGGCATCGGCCCCGGCTTCAACCATTTTCCTGTGGTAACTACCTGGGTCCTGGTTCATGATATTTTTAAAACCAGATGGGGAGGCCCGCTTGTATTCCGCTATCACCCCCAGTTTCCCGCTCATCCTTGCCCTTTCCAGCGCAGCTGAAAAGCTCATGGGCTTCCTGGTGCGTCCGTACCCTTCAAAGGGCGGTCTTGAGGAATTCCTCCTGTATATCTCATCCACTGTTCCCGTCATCTCTAAACCGCCAGGAAATTCTCCAAGATCCTGTTGCCGAACTCCGAATAATGGCTCTCCGGATGGAACTGCACCCCGAAGATGTTTCCTTCCCTGTTGTGGAAGCCCATCACCGAACCATCGCTCATGGATACTGCATCGACTATCACATTTGGGGAGGGCTGGACTGTGAGCGAGTGATACCTCATCGAGCTGAATGACTTCGGTACGCCGCGATAAATCGGCGATTCTTCATGGGTAATGACGTCAAGCTCCCCATGGTATTGCCTTTTCCCCACCGAAATGCTGGAACCCAGATAGTAGGCAAGAAACTGGTGCCCGAAGCATACTCCCAGTATCCTCCTGCTGCCAGCTTCCCGCATGAAATCGGAAAGGCTGCCTCGATCGCTTTCGTTCACGGGATTTCCCGGGCCTGGAGATATGATAACATGCCGGTATTCCTCTCCCACGTTCTTCAGGGAAAGGTTGTCCACCACCTTTATCGAATGCCCCATTCCCTCCACAGCCTGCACTATGTTGTACACAAAGGAGTCAAAGTTGTCAATTACCAGGACTTTCATTCCTTATCCCTCCAATTACAGCCATTGCCTTCGAGAAAATCTCCCTGCATTCCCTGGCCGGATCTGAATCCTTTACAATTCCGGCTCCTGCGCGGACGTTGTACTTTCCGGATATTCCGAAAACGGATCTTATGAGGAGCGCCAGCTCCAGGCTCTCCCTGCCAACAATTCCGATACACCCGGAATATGCACCCCTTGGAGTCTTCTCGTACTGGCTGATTATCTTTACTGCCCTTTTCTTGGGCGCTCCACTTACGGTTCCGGCAGGGAAGGTGGCCATGATGATTTCCAGCCCGGTCACCCCGGGGCGCTTACGCGACTGCACCGTGCTGACAAGGTGCTGGACAGAGGAGAATTTCTGCACCCGCATGTCCATGACAACCTTGACCGAACCCGGCAAGGAGATCTTCCCCAGGTCGTTTCTTGCCAGGTCAACGAGCATCCTGTGCTCCATCTGCTCCTTAGGGTCAGACACAAGTTCCGCGGCAAGGGCTTCATCCTCTTCACTGTCCGCACCCCTTGGCCTGGTGCCCGCAATCGGGTTTATGGTGAGAACGCTGCCGTCGAGTGATACCATATTTTCAGGTGAACTCCCGAGTATCTCGTATTCCCCGAAGCTGTAGTAATAAACATAGAGAGAGCTGTCGTTCTCGACGAATTCCCGCAGAAGGTCCATCCTGTCGGGTATGCTTACTGGAAAATCCCTCGATATGACAACCTGCAGCACTTCTCCTGCCCTTATCCTTGCCTTCAGCTGATCTATTGTATCCTCCATGATGGAGTCCCTTTCAGCTGCGATCTTCGGACGGTACCTGGATGCACCCTTCCTCAGGATACTCGACTCGAGATACCTGTCAGGGATGATATAGGCAAATGCGGGCCAGCCTGAAGGCTTCAGTTCAAGGTCCGGAAATACATAATTTATGAAATCAAACCCGATGAATACCGGGATTTCCCCCGATCCTGTTTCTGCCGGAATTTGATCCAGCGCTGCGGACATCATTTCCCTTCCGCCTGTATCACCGTAATGAATCATTACTGGTTCCGACCTGGACAGGAACAGCTTTTCTGCTCCCACGGTGCGGGTTTCCCTGGAAAACTTGCAGAAATATGCATAATTCCCGTATCCGGCAGTAAGCGATTCCAGTTCTTCGTAGATTGTCATGAGTACCTCCTCAACTCCGAGAAGAAGGCGGAAAGCTTTTCAGCGTCCTTGATTCCGGGCGATCTTTCAATGGAACTGCTCAGGTCAACCACTGCGGGGTTTGCGCCCATAACCGTTCTGATATTGCTTACCGATATCTTCCCGGATACACCGATCTCGTGAGATTTCACGATCTGGCTGAGCGAGTCGAGGATGCCAGTTATCCCTGTGCTGCTCTCCACCAGTATTATATCACTGCCTGCTTCCCTGTACTCCCTTATAAGCCTCTTGGTCTGTTCGGGAGTTTCGAAGCTGATCACTGAAATCACCCTTGCGCCCGTTTCTTCTCTCACCCTTGCTATATCGGAAAAGCTGTGCATGAAATGCATCTGCACATAGTCCTCCTCGCCATGGTTAGAGATAATGTCTTCCATGGAGGTGTAAACCCCGGCAACGGGAATGGAATGATCCCTTATCCTCGATATGAGCGCCTTTTCTGCCATTCTTGGTGAACTCCTGGCAAACACGAGCCCTATGATATCTGCCCCCAGATCCCTGGCAAGTAGCGCATCCTCCTCACGGGTAATGCCGCAGACCTTTACCATGACTCCTGATTTTCCGGTGGGCATGTGATCACCCCACTATCCTTTTTGCCTGTTCCGCAACCCTGCCTGATTCAATGGCCTGCATTACTGCGTCGTACGCATTCTGCATGTCACTCGCCCTGCCATGCAGGATCAACGCTGGCGCAGTGTTCAGGGCTATGAATTGCGCCACACGCCTGTTCCTTCCGATCAACCCGTCCATGGTTTTCTGGAAGCATCTCTGCGGATCAGCCTCCGTTATGGCCACAAGATCAGCGGGTTCACCGGTGATGGATTCACCCCTGACCACTGATCTGGATATCCTGCCACCCCTGACGTAAAACATGGCGGTATCTCCAGCCGGGGAAATCTCATCCATTCCTGCTGCCGAAGAAAAGCACACGCCGGCCTTTGATCGAAGTGAAAGCACTTTCGCATAGATTTCTGCTGTTTCCACGTTGAATGACCCGAGTATCATGAAGTCAGGGTCAACGGGATTGGTTAGCGGCCCCATTATGTTGAAGACCGTTCGTCTCCCTATCCTCTTCCTTGCGGCAGTGAAGGCTGCGAACGCACTGTTGAACTGCGGTGCAAGGAGGTAGAGGAAACCGTCCCTGTCCAGCCGCTTTCTGGCTTCATCCGGCGTGAATGCCATTTCATAGCCGATGTATCTCATGAAATCAGCGCTTCCATGACTGCTCGTTATTCCTCTGTTTCCATGTTTCGCAACCCTTATTCCCAGGGCGGAAGCTGCAATTGCCGAGGCAGTGCTGACATTTACCGTGTTCTTTCCGTCCCCACCGGTGCCCACAATGTCCAGCAGGCCGGGTATCCTGGACAGGCTGGACCTTGACCTTATTGCGCGGGAAAACCCTGAGACTTCCTCTGCAGAAGACGGGTTGTCAGCCGTATGCCTGAGGAATGCGTCCCTTTCGTCCTCTGTTGCCTCAGGGGAAAGGAGGTGCTCCATCATCATGAGTGCTTCATGTTCCGGATCTCTGCTGTGATCTACGCTGCCGTAATCAGTTTGCATCCACAGCCCCCCTCAGGCTTGATACATATTCTGAAAAGCCCTTGATGTCCCTGCTTTTTAGCATGCTGATGATTGCTGACCCTATAGCCACGCCATCCCCTCCCTCATGTATTATTTCGCTTGCCTGCGCAATGCTCCTGATCCCAAAGCCAAAGTTTATCTCACGGTCCGGGAGCAGCGTCCTGATCCTGTCAACAACTTCCTTCATGTCCATTGGCATCACTATCCCAGTGGATGGCTGGACTCCGTAATACACCCACGAATGCGTCATTCCCGCAACCTTCATTATGACCCTGTCGGGGGTCGACGGGTTGAAGAAGGGAATGACCTCCAGGCCTGCTTCATGAACCCTTGAAATGAGTTCATCGCTCCTGCTGAAATAATCGATCAGAAGGTCGGGCATGAGTATCCCGGAGAAACCTGTGTCCTTCAGGAATGATATACTGCCGCTGAAGTCATCGATTATGTCAGATACGTAAGCCAGTGAATATGCCCTGATGCCCGCGTCTATTATGTGCCTGAAAACTGATGAGTAATCGCCATTTCCGTCATATTCCGCGATGCTGTGCGTCTTCCTGATAAGCGGGCCGTCATATTTCGGATCCCGTGAGGGAAAGCCAAATTCAACGTAATCCACAGAATCACTGGAAAGGGAAGAGACAAAATTCCCGAATGTAACCCTGTCCGGGTACCCAACAGTGAAGTACAGGATCAACCTTGACATCTACTTTTCACCATTAAATATCTTCATGTCCATCAGTCCATGCCCGCTTATGTTGACAACAATGGTCTTCTTTTCAGTCCTGTGGAGCTTTGCGTATCTCATGGCAGATGCGATTGCATGCCCGGATTCCGGTGCCGCGACGATCCCCTGGTGGTTTGCAAAGAACCTGAGCGCGTCAATGACCTCAGCCTGCGATACGTCCTCTGCCCTGATCTTCCCGAGTTTTATGAGCATGGAAAGAGTGGGTGCAGCGCCATGATACCTTAGCCCGCCAGCGTATATTCCGGGCGGGACAAAGTCTGCGCCAAGGGAATACATCCTGAGCGAGGGCAGTATGCCGGCGGTGTCGATAAAATCGTACTTGTAGGTGCCATGTGTGAATTTCGGCACCTCCTCCGCTGTTGATGCTATGTATTCAATGCCGTCGCCGTCTTGCATGAACGGAAATGTGAAACCTGAAAAGTTGCTTCCGCCACCCACACAACCGATCATTGCATCGGGGTATTCCCCCGCTATCTCAAGCTGTTTTCTCGTCTCCAGCCCTATGACGCTCTGGTGCGTAACGACCGAATTCATCACGCTGCCGAGCATGTATCTGGCGTCGTTCTTCAGTGCATACTCAACCGCTTCACTGATGGCGATGCCCAGTGTCCCAAGATGCCGGGGATTGGATGACAGGATCCTCCCCCCGAATTCCGTCTCGTTGGAGGGGCTGGCAGATACATCCGCCCCGTACAGGGACATGATCTGCTTACGCAGCGGTTTCTGATCGTAACTTGTCCTTACCATGAATATCTTTGATTTCATCCCATACAGGGAGGAGGCCAGGGCTGTGGCTGTTCCCCACTGGCCGGCACCTGTTTCCGTAACGACGCTGCTTACCCCCTCGTTATTTGCGTAATACGCCTGCGGAAGGGCGGTGTTTATCTTGTGCGAACCTGTTACCGTGGCTCCCTCAAATTTCAGGAAAATCTTCCCTTCATAGTTCAGTGCCCGTTCCATGTTCCTTGCCCGGATAAGGGGTGTTGGTCTGCCTATCTGCTCGTATCCCTCAATGACCTCCTGCGGGATTGGTTCAAAGCGCCTGACAGTGAACTCCTGCCTCAACACTTCTTTTGGTATGATGCGGTTAAGCAGGTCTATTGAAGAGGAATCACGGTTATTGTCTCTCGGTGGCGAGAGAGGTTCTGGAAGATCCGGAATGATATTGTACCATTTCTCCGGAATTATGTCCATCTTATCAGTAGTTAGCATTATTCTTTGCAGTGATGCATATTATATAAACATTTATGCTTATTATATGGGTATATAGAATTTATATCTTCATGGCTACGTGGATGACCACAGTGCCCATCATCAGCCTGAGAACCCTCTCCACCCTGAAGCCGGAAACTGAGAGAAGCGATGAGATTTCGTCAACTGTCTTGAAGCGGATGACTGAGCCTGCAAGGTATGAATAAGATCTTGACCTTGTTACCCTGTCCCCGACAAATGGGACAATATGGTAGAAGTAAAGCGAAAACAGCTCCCTGTATACCGGCATTGAGGGCCTGTATATATCCATGTTTATGAACAGCCCGCCCTTCCTAAGCACCCTGAAGGATTCCCTGAAATAATTCTCCTGGCTGGAGAGATTCCTGGTCAGGAAGGCTGACGCGACCCTGTCCATGGATGAGTCCTCAAACGGGAGCCTCTCAGCGCTTCCCACTATGAACCTTGTCTCCGAAAGCAGTGACTTCCGGAACATTTTCTCGGTGATATCAAGAGATGTGATGGAACAGCTTTCGCAGCTCTTCTTCACCAGCATTGTCAGTTTTCCCGTGCCCGCCCCGCAGTCGAGTATGTCCATTCCCCGCTGCAGTGACATAAGCTGTATCATTTTCCTGCGCCATGACTGATCAAGGCCGAAGCTTATCATGGAGTCCAGAAAATCGTACTTATCCTGTATGGATTCAAATACTCCCCTTACGGCCTCTTCCATTGATCAGATAATTTTACCGTTGTGAATAAACCTAATTGATAATCTTGGCAAGCTGGGCATGCGGCACTCCCTGTATGTACATGACATTGTCGGATGAGACCAGATCCATGTCGATGGCGATTGCCACAACGTGCTTGCCTACAAGATTTGCGATGGTGCAGAGTTCAAGGGAAGACCGGATGGTCTCGTCAGGAACCTTGACATTGCCGTAGAAATCCTCAGATACATGGAGGTGAAGGATCCCTTCCCTGAGATGGGTGTTGAGGAGGTCATGATCCGCCGCGGAGAGCAGTATCTCGCCCTGTGCCTTAATAATCCTCATCACTGCAGGGCCGCTCATTTTATCACACCAATCTTTCCGTATCCCGGTTCGTATATCTGTCCCTGGTTCTTCAGCTTGGTGATGGCGGTCTCCACGTTCTCCTTGGTTATTCCCCTGGCAATGGCCACCCTGATCACTTCCTCAATATCGGCAACCTTCTTCTCGTCCTTCAGCTCCTTTATTATATCCAGGACCTTTTCTGCTTCATTCCTCTGCTTTGAGCTCATGCCGGTATAGAGTATGTCAATGTTCAGCTCCCCATTGCTTGTGGAGACATCCCTGAGGTAGTAGTCCACAATTTTCTTTGCCAGAAGCGCATCGTTGTATGATACGATTGCTGAGAGCCTTGCCTTTGCGGCTGCCTCTGCAAGCCTGATTGTGCTCTCCAGCTGCCTCGCAGTTATGGGAATAGAATCGGTCCCCGTATTCCTCGTGGTGACGTACTCGTCTTTCAGCAGGCTTATCGCTTCATCGGAAAGCCTGGGGAATATGCGGCTCTTGGCGTATGAAACATATTTCCTTATCATCTCCTTCTCTATGGGCGGCTTGAATCCCTTCTCCTCCGGGATCTCGACGTCAGAGAGTTCATTCTGCTCAAGGCTCCGGAAAATCTCGCCCACCCGGTGCGCCTTGAGGATGTGCTCGGCCAGCCGGGAGTCGTTGTTTCTTTCAGGCACATCCACCATCTTGAAAATCACGTCGAACCTGGACAGCAGGGGCGGAGGAAAGTCTATCTGGTCAACGATGGTCTTGTTCTGGTCATATCTTCCGAATTTTGGGTTTGCCGCCCCGAGTATGGAACACCTGGACTTTAGCGTGGCCATGATGCCGGCTTTTGATATTGTCACGGTCTGCTGCTCCATGGCTTCATGCATTGCGGCAGTATCCCGGTCATCCATCTTGTCCAGCTCATCGATAGCTACAAATCCGTTATCCGCAAGAACCAGCGCACCTGCCTCGAGGGTCCATCTTCCCTCGCCAAAGTCATCCCTTACGGCAGCCGCAGTCAGGCCAGCAGCGCTCGATCCCCGGCCAAAGGCAAATACTCCTCGCGGAGATATTTCAGTCATGTACCTCAAAAGCTGTGATTTGGCGGTACCGGGGTCTCCGACCATGAGGATGTGTATGTCACCCCTTATGGTGGTGCCATCCCTCATTGTCTTCCTCACCCCGCCGAACATCTGGAGGACAAGGCTGGTCTTGACCATCTCAAGCCCGAAGATTGTCGGCGCGATTGAACTGGCAAACTTTTCTATGATATTTGGCTCCTTGGAGAGCTCAACTATGGCTTCCTCGTCCTCCTCGGTTATGTGGATATTTTCAACTTCCTTCGCTTCCTTTCGGTAGTTTATGGTGTAAAGATATACATTGAACTCTGTGAGAAGTATAGTTCCAGCCCTCTTCTGTTCAGCCTTGAGGATTCCATCTATGATGACCCTGTCACCGGGAAAGATGCGGCCGGTCAGATCGTCCTCCAGGATTACGGTTATACGCTGCGGCTGTGCACCTCCATCCAGTGTCTCCGGGTTTTCCTGTATCTCTATCTTCTCCACATCCACGAATTCGGACTCCCCGGTGATAAGCTTGAAGCGCGTTTTAGTCCTGTCAAGGTTGCACTCCTCGTTCCGGCACCTGACAGGCTCGTCCTGCCTTCCCCGCTCCTGCTTCACGTAATTTATCGTGCCGCACACCTGGCATTCGAAGGCAGCGTTCTGCAGCCTCGGAAGGACCTCCGTATTCTTCCTGATTATTCCATTGACGCTAATGAGGGTGCCAACGTGATAGCTCCTTATGTTTCTTATCTCGGTCTTAACCCCTTTGCCAGGCAGATCGGTGAGACGGATATTCACCCTCCTCGAATCCGCGACCCTCTTCTGGGGCATATTCTCGGAGACCAGGCTTTCGCCTATGCCCAGATACAGCTCCGGTGATTGGAGTATGTTGGAAGAGAATAATGGGACTTCAGAGTCAAAGTCGTAGAGATCCTTGAAGGAGATTTTCAGGGATTTTTCGTCTGGGTACTGCGTGCTGAGGAAATTTATAGCCGTCCTGTAGTTGTACTTGCTGAAAAAGTCAGACCAGTGCTGCTTGATCAGATCGGCTTCCTCTTCTCCTATGGAGATCATTATGGATCATATTGATGGTTGATATTAGACTTTACCGATGGTTTTGAAAAATAGGGAAGAGGGCTTTGTGCACCCATTCCTGCCGAATGCGGAAAGGAATTAAATACGTTGTAGCTTTCACATGCTCATTGCCGCCGTAGCTCAGCCTAGTAGAGCGCGTGCTTGGTAAGCACGAGGTCGCGGGTCCGAATCCCGTCGGCGGCTTACTGAATATTTCTAATTCTGTATGCAAAAGAAACGATGGGTTTTCGCTCCAGACTTTCAGGCAAGATGTCACGAACCTGGAAAGATTAAGCCCGAAAGCTCTAGCCCTATCTGCAAGCTCGCTGTCTATGAATAAACAGACCCTCTTTTGGTGTGTCATTATGCGCATAGTGACAAACAAAAAGATATCAAAATCATGGTTTTATCTGAATGATGGAATTTTAATTTCATCAAATCATTTGTTTCTAGTAGCTACGTATAACATAGCTATATAGAAAGTATTCCTTACGTCTCTTACACGCCTTGCCCCTGTTCTGCCAGCTTGAGTATCCTTGCCCTTTCCGGCCTTGAATTGGATGCTCCTGACATCTTCTCCTGGAATATTGCACCCTCAATGGCAGGAATAAGGCCATAATCTGAGATGTATTTCTGGATCCTTTCAACCTGGGATGTCAGGTCCTGTTCCCTGGTTGATACCCTTGCGTAACCGACAACTTGTCTTGATAACTCACTATCCATATTTCATTGTCATATTGATACGGTAGATAAGGGTAAAGGAAAGGGTTAGGTTCTTGCAAGAGTTCAATTAGTGCAGAGACAGTGAAAGGGTTTATATGACATGCAGTTGTGGAAGTTCTATGGTTACCGATAAAAAGCTCGGGCCCGGGAAAGTTATTCTTACGTTATTTATTGCCATGCTGATGGTTATTGTTGGATGCTCATTTGCTTTACAACCTTCTTATGCTGATTCGCACGCAACAGTCCCCTCAAATCGAGTGCAAACCAGTGCATATGATGCTTCCGTTATTCATGCACAATCTTCAAGGGGAATGTGGAAAAACTCTGCACTGTCTTTTGCGTATAATAGATGGGGTTCAAACGCATCTCATAATAAACTGGACGCTTTGGAATATGCATCAAATGTCAATTTTATCAACTGGTATAACCACAATTACCGTATGCTTCCGCAGGAAGAAAGGAATCTAACTGAAAAGAACCTCAGTTCAATAATTGATATCTACGAATCCATGGACCCTGTTGGCAATAAGCTGGCCTCAATGGTAACTCAATACGAGTTGAACAGTGCAGCAAGCAGTAATCCTGTCAACACGAGTCGTATAGTGCAGAACAGGGAAGGCAAGCTTGTTTCAAATGCTTCTACCACTTATGATGGAAATCCTGCATACTTGCTTACTTACGGGTACACTTCAGGAAATGTAACTGTTACTTACGCCCTGATAAAACATGGAAGTATATTTACGCCAGTTGACCCATATGTTAGGCTGAACGCTTTCACAATTTCCAAGGGGTGGTGGATCTTTTCAATTTCAGCAACGAGCTACAATATCTACTTTGACTTCTATAACTACGTTAATGCCGTGAACTTTAAGAATTTCATTACTGGAACCTTAACCATATCATCTATCATTCAGGATCTGATGGCTATAGTGGTTTGGTCGGCTGTGGGAGTGGGAGTTGGCCCTTTTAGTGAAATGGGGAATTTAGCAGCAGGCGTTATTGGATCCCTTTTCGGAGACCTTGTTGGAACCACGAGCCCACTTTCGATAGCGGGGAACGTAAACACGCTGTTCAGTAACGAGTGGGACTATAGCGGAGACTTCAGGTTAGTCTTTACCCTCAATGTCTGGGAAGATGGTTTGGTACCCCAGTATGCTGTTTGGGGAAGAATCAATCCCGGCAACAGCTTATTCGAGGTATTCAGCAACGTTCAACCCCTGTCCGGCGGTTCCACGATACAGAACTACCTTACACTGTGGAATGACATGGCAACACGCGTAGGAATTAATCACCAGGTGTACATGTCCAGCCCTCCAAACTGGCAGATATATGCCGTGGATGTATGATATCATGGACTTCGACACTGTTGTGTTCATAATCTTGACGGTCCTTATTTACGTGTTATTTGCAACACAGGCAATTGCATTCGAGACTACCTTGAGAGAGCTTAGGAGGGCCATTTTAATCCCGACGGTTGTGGCCATTGCACTGCTGGCAGCCTTTCTTTATATGTTCCATGCTGCGAGCCTGCAGCCGACCAATAAAGTTTTCTGGTCTTCGGAGGCTATAACGGCACTTATCGGTGTATGGAGCTACATATGGCTTTTTCCAGCTTCATGGAGACTAAAGAGAGTGGTTTTTCCAAGGCTTCAAAAAAAATATGGTTTAACCAAGAGGGAATACAGGGAATTAGGGAAATTAACCATAATTAACAAGAAGAAAATCATCGAAACGTGGCAAAATAGGTTAAGGTGAATCTACCTGCTTTAAGCCCAAAATTTCATATGACACTGTATCTTTATAATAGAACAGGACGGGATGTTGGCGAAAAAACATGTACAGGGCAAACTCTTAATAAACTGTGGCAGTGTGTACGGTGTATGAAGTACACCGTTATCCTTGAACCCGGTGAAGATGGCTATATCGTTGTGAACGTGCCGGCACTTCCGGGGTGCATCACCCAGGGAAAGACAAGGGAAGAAGCCCTGAAGAATGCCAGGGAAGCCATAGAGGCGTACGTGGGATCCTTGAAAAAACACAACGAACCTATTCCCGAGGATGTAGATGTGGAAGTTATCATAGATGCCTAAGCTCCCCGTATTGTCAGGAAAGGATGTTATCAAAGCGCTATCGGGAATTGGGTATTATGTTGATCACCAGGTGTATGTGTCCAACCCTTATGCTTACGATTGTGCAAATTACGTGATTCCGGTGTAAACCTATGAATTACATGCTAATACTAATTGCACTACTTTCCTCGTCACTGTACGTTTATTTCGTTATTTATACAGTATTTACATTGAGCTTCACAAAAAGAGATGTGATAAAGTCAATTTGGTTATCAACAACAACCGTTATCGTTCTGCTGTCCATATCCCTTTCAATTTTATATGTAGGAAGTATACAACCAGGTGTTGTTTCCCTATGGAGGCCTGAATATATCATAGACGTGTTTGCTGCACTGAGCTTCTTAATTTGGCTCCCCTTATCCGAGTACGGCATACGTAGAACCATCTTTCAGAAATATCGTGAAAAGTTCGCGAGAAGCAAACATGAATTCTCCAGGATTAGTCTGCGTGATAGAAAAGAATTATTAAGGGAGTGGAAAAAACACTAGGAATGCGTATTTTCTATTTCATCAATTGAATAAGGCAAATTAATCCAACATTATACCAGTTATCAGCCTGCTTAACCTTAGCCAGATAATGCATGGATCCTACAGATTCCGGAGCCCTGCCCTCAATGAAATCAGCCACGGATTCAGGAACGTTGTTCAATATGAGGAAGTTGTAGAACCACTTCTGAGGTATTTTGGAGCCATGCCGTACTGCTTGGTTTCATAGGACACTGTATCTTTATAATAGATCAGGACGGGATGCCGGCGAAAAAACATGTCCTGTGCAAACTCTTAATAAACTGTGGCAGTGTGTACGGTGTATGAAGTACACCGTTATCCTTGAACCACAGGACGAAGGCGGTTATACAGTAATTGTCCCCTCCCTTCCCGGATGCATATCGGAGGGAGATACAAGGGACGAGGCGCTAGAGAACATCAGGGACGCAATCAAGGGCTATATGGCAAGCCTGAAAAAGCACGGCGATCCGATCCCTCATGAAGAGTTTTCTCATGCGGAGCTAATGGAAGTATCCGTAGTTGCCTAAATTACCAACCCTATCGGGTGCAGAGGTAGTCAGGGCGTTAACCAGGATAGGTTTTGTTCCGGATCATCAGACGGAAAGTCATATGATCATGAGAAAGGAGGGCATAAACCCTCAGACGATCTCTGTTCCGAATCACCGGGATATGAAAAAAGGTACGTTGAGATCCATAATAAGGCAAACAGGACTTAGCGTAGAACAGTTCATGGAACTTCTTTAATCAGGACGGGAGTCTCACGACTGCCTCGCTGTCGCTGATGTCCTTCACGTGCTCATATCAGAGATCCTCGATGTAGTGCTTTATCTCTAACCTCATCAAACTTTCCGGTTGTCTTCAGTGATTTGAGCAGGACAAGAAGAATCCCTCCCTGTGCATCCGGCGATATCGCATCGAGGAGATCCTTTTCAACACTGCCTATGAGGTTGCTCTCCCTGAGCACATTTGAAGTCTTTTCAACCCTCTCGGCCATCTTCCTCGCGGCTTCTACCTTTCCATAGTTAAGATGGTTTTTACCGGATAATTTTTCCAGGTTTCCTTGCAAATATTCATATGCTCAGGGTGTAGTTAGCCACAATGACGTTTTCAGTGGTAGCTTATGACAAAGAGAAAGGAGAGTGGGGCGTGGGAGTCGCAAGCCGGTGCCTTTCAGTCGGATCTGTTGTCCCATGGGCTAAGGCCGGCGTAGGCGCAATAGCCACGCAGTCATATGCTAACTATTCCTATGGACCGAGGGGGCTGGACCTCCTTCAAAAACACACCGCAAAGGAGGTTGTGGGTATGCTTACCGGGGAAGACCCCCTCAAGGAGAAGCGGCAGTTGGGAGTTGTGGATTCAAAGGGAAATTCCTTCGCCTTCACGGGCAGCGAATGCCATGAATTCGCGGGACATTTTATCGGCAATGGGTTTTCCGTGCAGGGAAACATACTTGCAGGGAAGGATGTCATTGATGCCATGGTTTCAGAAATGAACAGGCCGGGCATGATAGAGGACCGGATAATAAGGGCATTATTTGCAGCCGATAAGCATGGCGGAGACAGTAGGGGGCGGCAGAGTTCTGCGCTGCTTGTTGTTTCCGAAAGCAGGTCTTTCGAAGAGGGGACAGACATTGTATACGATATCAGGGTTGAGGATCACCGGGATCCCCTGGGAGAGTTGAACAGGATTGTCGGGCTGTGGAAGGCAACCAACCTGGATAAGAGCACCATTGACACGGTCGCAAATGCAAATTCAATTAACAAGAGGCTTGCCACACTCGGATATGCAAAACTTGAGGACTGGGCGTACTCAAATTCCCTCGAAAATTCAGTAAACCCTGGCAAAATTGGCCAGGTCGCCTTCAGGATACTGATGGGCGAGACAAATCCTGGTTCAGGGCTGTAGAAGGTGCATTTGCCGGCAGCATCAGGTATAAAGAACAGTATTAATATAGTGATTCCATAATCTTGGGAACGAAATTATGAGCTATGATTATGACGCCATCATTATAGGAGCTGGAACGTCCGGACTGGCTGCCGGAGCTGCCTTGCAGAAGGCAGGAAAGAGTTACGTCATACTGGACAAGAAGAAGGAGATAGGACTTCCCGTCAGGTCAACCGGTGCCGTATCCCTTGAGTGGGTAAACCGTATAGGGATGCCTACCGAGAAGAGCATAATAGCATCAGAAATTCACGCAATGAGCTTCAGGACAGATACTGGAAAGAGCATCTCCATGAGTTTCGACAGGACCGTTGGGTTGGTTTACAATTTTACTGAGTATGAGAGATACCTGGCAGAGAAATTCGCCGGGAAGCTGAATATAAAGATGGAAACAAGGGTAAACTCCGTGAAGGATGAAACGGTTTTCACGGACAATGAAAAGCTCACAGCGAAATACATTATCATGGCAGCTGGTCCCCAGTCCAACATGGGTATAAAACTTCCCAGGGACAGGGTGCTTGTCGCCTACGAGGAAATAAGAAGACTGCCGAAGAGGAATGATTTTGAAATGATCCTCTGGTTCAGCGACAGCGCGCCGGGAGGATACTTCTGGGATTTTGCCGATGGTCCTGACCGGAGAAAGATAGGTGTCTGCTACTATCCTTTCAACGGAAGAGTGCCAAAGGACGTCCTTGCGGAATTCACTGAAAAATTTCCCGAACTGAGGGGAGATATGCTGGAGACCATGGCACACCAGATTCCACTGACAGAGCCCGCAGAGAAAGTTATTGATGGTAACATAATGTATGTTGGCGATATGGTGAATGCCGTTCTGAATACCACTGCCGGTGGATTGCAGGGTGCTTTCTGGTCAGGAACAACCGCAGGCAATGCCGCAGCAGCCAACAATCCACTACTTTACCAGCAAAAATGGGACGACGAGATAAGGCCATGGCTCATGAAGCATCACATTTTGCACCAGAAACTGCATAAAAATGGAGCCAAATCCATAGGCAGGTACATGACGCTGGCAAAACTCATGCCAACTTCATTCAAGAAAAGGGTTTTCGGCGGTCTCTGACTGCCGCAATTGATCACTGGTCCTGATAAATTGGAACGGCTATGGCTGCCAGATCGGATCCGTTATCCAGGGCTTTCAGGATCTTGATCGGCCTGTACATTGACCTCATCTCTTCCTTCACGGCGGCTCGAAGCGGGCGAAACAGGTCATTGCCAGCCCTGGCTATTCCGCCCCCGATTATTATGGCTTCCGGGTCGAGTATATTTATGACGTTCACTATCCCCACTGCAAGGTAGTAGACTGTTTCCTCTATTATCAGTTGGGCAAACATGTCGCCATGCCGTTTTGCTTCGAAAACCGCATGTGCGTCTATCTCCTGCGGCTTCATTGCCGAGAACAGCTGAGAGTCCCTCACCGCGCTTATGTTCTCCGACACCCGTCGTGCAATGCCTTTTCCGCCTGCTATTGCCTCGAGGCACCCCCGCCTTCCGCATCCGCAGGTAGGGCCGTTTGACATTATGACTATATGCCCGATTTCGCCTGCAAGCCCGTGTGAGCCGCGATAAAGCTTGCCGTTGATGAATGCACCTCCGCCAATGCCGGTGCTCAGGGTCATGTAGACAAAATTGTCCATGTCCTTCCCGGCTCCAAAAATCCGCTCTGCTATTGTTGCCCCGGTTGCATCATTCTCCAGGTAAACAGGCACGTTGAAGCGTGAACCTATTTCGCCGGTTATGTTGAAGTTATTCAGCCCAAGGATGTTTGGCGAGGACAGCACGACTCCCTTGTCCCTGTCCACCAGCCCGGCAAAGAGTATCCCTATGCTGTCTATCCGGTCTGTCCCGGCGACCTTCATCACCTCATGTCCCATTTCATCAAGCTGCTCAACCAACCTCTTCTTTCCCAGGTGCTTGATGGTCGGCCGCCTGACATTTGCCAGTATGTTGCCCGATTCGTCACCCAGCACTGCAGAAATTTTTGAACCGCCTACGTCAAAACCCAGTATGGACTGCGACACGGGCTATAATCCGCTTATTCCTTATAAAGCTGATTTAGGCTTTATTTCTTAGCCTTTTCGACATACACTTTCAGCCCGTCCCTTCTCACGACCACAACCTCCGACCCCTTTGGAATTTCCTCTCCATCGACGCTTTCCGCCCTCCACATCACCCCGTCGACAGAGATGGTTCCCTCCTCCTTTCCCACCGTATCTTTCGTCAACCCGGTTGATCCTATCAGGGCCTCGGATCCGGTGAACTTCTTCGACTTCATGGACTTTATGAGTTTCCTCAGGTATAGAGCCAGAACAAGAGAAAGGAATATCACAATCAGGGCTGCAATTATGCTCGAATCATTGACCGGACTTGGAGAATAGCCATACTGGTTCGCCGCGAGATAGGGGGAAGCCAGCATGAAAACACCGAGGATCCCGACGAGCACTCCAGCCATGAGGGCTATGCCGTGGCCAGTCTTGAATTCCAGTATTATGAGTACCGCACCGAGCAGCAGGAATATCAATCCTACCAGCGATGCACCGACTATTTCCGCGCCTATGAGGCCAAGCGCGATCATGACAACGCCGGCAACCGACAGGAGAACAGTTCCGTGGTACAGGTCGAGTAGTATGGCAATCACCCCGACAAGTATCAGTATTCCGTCAACGTAGGTATTGCTCAGGAAACTGAGGAAGTTGTCATATACGGTCGGGTTGACTATGGTCTGTGGATAAGAGGAAAGGCCGGCATCCTGCAAAAATACCGTCATGTTGACCGCATAACCGTTAACGAGGTTCACGGCAATAGCACTGGAGTAATTGTAAGCATAATTCTGGGACACCATAATACCAGCCGCGGTTGCGTTCCTGTGGTGTGCATAGGCCATTGACTGCATAAGGGAGAACATGGCGGCCTCTGTGTGATTCTGCTCCAGGGCGGTTCCGCCAACCACTATCGGAGTTGAAGGCCCAATGAACGACCCCGGCCCCATGTATATGCCGGTGGACGCCATCGCAACGTATGATCCTGCGGATGCTCCCATGCCGTCCGGTACAATATAGGTATAGACAGGGATACCCCTTGCCTCGGTTGCGTTGATGGCATCGACCATCTGTATCATGTTGTAAAGTATCCCCCCAGGGGTGTTCATGCTTATAACAACTGCAGCCGTGTTTGCAGTGTTTGACGGGGAAAGGGCCTGCGTTATCATGCTCGCGGAACCGGGATCGATCTCCTCGTCCAGATTTATTATCATCACGTTCTTTGAAGAAGGCTGCTGGGCAGCTGAGTGTGCGGGAACAACAAGGATGATGAACACCGACAGTACAATGAGAGACAGGACTAGGCGAGAAATCTTCATGCTATCACACAATCTGAAAGGGATTATAAGGATTTAACCTTCATTGTGATACGCTTTTCCCCTCGGTCACTATGGCTATTTTTTATATGTGCATATGACCTAACCGTTTCATGGAAAGGACGTACCTCGCCAAGGTTCAGGACGCCGCCGTGAACTCAGAAATCAATGTCTGCGGATGGATACAGGAAATTAGGGCACTGAAAAACATCGTGTTCATAGTCTTGAGGGATAACACCGGGACAGTGCAGGTTACGCTGAAACCGGAAAACATCTCAAACATCAATGAAGTCAGGGAATTGGAGAGGGAGTCCGTCATATGCGTAACCGGAGTTATACCGGAGAAGACCAAGAGCACCAGCAACAGGGAGATTGTTGCCAGCAGGCTGGTCATACTCAACAGGGCTGAAAAACCGCTTCCCCTTGGAATCACCGACCCCGTATCTGCTGACTTTGAGACCAGGCTGAACAACAGGTTCCTCGACCTCAGGAAGAAGGAAAATGCCCTTGTATTCAGGATAGAGAGCAGCATGCTCTGGGGAATGAGGAAATTCTTCCACTCCATGAACTTTGTAGAGATACACACCCCGAAGATAGTCGCGGCGGCCACGGAGGGTGGAGCAGATCTTTTCGGAGTCAGGTATTTTGAGAAGGAGGCGTACCTCAACCAGTCCCCGCAGCTTTACAAGGAAATAATGATGTCCGCCGGCCTGGACAGGGTGTTCGAGGTTGGACCGGCCTTCAGGGCTGAACAGCACAACACGGTCAGGCACCTCAACGAATTCACCTCAGTGGACATTGAAATGAGCTTCGCGGATCACCGCGATGCCATGCGCATGCTTGAAAACTCCATAAAGGCGGGAATAGAAATGACCCTTGATGAACTCGGCCCGGAAATCGCTTCATCCGGAATAAAGATGGAAATCCCGGAGGTACCCTTCCCGAGGATAAGCTACAGGGAATGCATTGCGTTCCTGAAGACCAGGGGAGTTGACGTCAACTTCGGCGAGGATTTCTCGCCTGAACAGCTCAGGGAGATTGGATCTCAATACAGGGGTTTTTACTTCATTACCGGGTGGCCGTCATCATTGAGGGCGTTCTACACAATGCCATCAGCTGAAGACCCAGAAATATCCAATTCATTTGACCTCCAGTATAATGAAAAAGAGATTACCTCAGGAGCCCAGAGGGTTCATGACCCGGAACTCCTGACTAAAAGATTTTTAAGCAAGGGCTTGAATCCAGAGGATTTCGACTTCTACATAAAGGCTTTCCGTTATGGAATGCCGCCACATGCCGGATTCGGCCTGGGGCTTGAAAGGCTCGTTATGATTCTTTGCAACCTTCAGAATATCAGGGAAGCAACCCTATTTCCTAGGGATCGCACGAGAATTGTTCCCTGAACTTCTCTTTCTCCTATTCTCCTCGTCTCCAAAAATGGTCTTCTCAAGTTCGTCGTAGCTGGCTACTTCTTCCAGGTCATCTTTGCCAAATCTTCTCTTGCCCATTATGACCGATAATACTATTTACAATCACATTATTTAACTTTTCTGTCCTGTATTTCCATACAGATTAACGGGCATAACTGCAGGCACAATCAGAGTATTTTTCTCTGGGACAATTGCTCCATGGTTTCCCGGGAAAGGCTTCCCTTGTACTTTTCCAGTATGTCGGCAAGTATTTTTGAAGCCTTGAAGCTTCCCTTGAGTATCAAGTTATCCATGGAGGCGGTGAAAAGCCTCGTGGCATCTTCGATTGAGATCCCGTCGGTTTCATCCACATCCTTCAGGAACTCCGCTGCATAATTTGCTTCCGTGAAGGTCATGGCGTTCGTGAACCCCCTGATGACATCGGCGGTCACTATTATCCCCTTAATGTACAGCAACTTTAGGGTCTCGTTGCAAAGAGCTTCGGAATTTATGGAACCATCCGGCTCCCTGACCGGCTTGATGCTGGTGTATTTGGAAAGATAGCCCACGGGATCAGCCTCGATGGAAATGGGCACGATCAGTTTTGCAAGGGCAACCGCTGCTCCGCATTCCTGCATCGTCCATTCGGATGTAAAAAAATTCTTTGTCAGGAGCGGGATAAAGACTGCAGTGGAGGTTATGTTCTCAAGAATCTTCTCCCTGATAAGGGGTGAAACCTCGCGTTCATTGTGGGCGATATATACGCTAATTCCGTATTCACCCAGCCGGTTCCTTATCTTCGTGGCCATTGACCTGTCAAGGTATGAATTCGAGATGAATACCCTGACCCTTTCCTGTGAATTGTCACTGGGGCTTTTATCGACCACGCCATATAGTATATTTGGTGCCTAATAAATCTTTACTGTTGCAGAATCCTTTGAGAAATGAGGTTACCTGATCACGATCATGTCAAGCCCCTTCCATTTCACCCTGTATCCGAGCGCGCTCAGTACACGGTTCGCCACAAGCCCTCTTGACTCAATATAATCAATTATCCTGCCAGAGTCCGGGTACAGTTTATCAATGTTCTCCTTCAGCTCTTCTATTGTTCTGGGATCGACCTCATCCTCGAGCTTCGTGGATCTTGCCTTTGTCTCCGCATGTTTTCTGCCCTTCTCCGGGCTGGTAATGTATTCCCTCAGCCTGTCCCAGTCCATGGAGCCCTTGAAGTCTACCCACCTGACCGCATGTGGGTGGCCGGTGGAGTTCATCGATACCATGACAAATTCAATCCCGATCTTTTCAAGATCGCTAAACATTACAGCATCATGCTGGGCCGTTGCTTCCCCTGAAATGAATATTTGGACTGGCTTTCCGGTGATACTGGTCTCGAAACATGGAAAAAACTGCTTTCCTCCAGCATTAACTGGTTCTCGAGAAATAGATGCCCACTGCGGAACCGGGATATCCTGCGGCTTGAGATTTCCGGGAAGGTAAAATGATGCGCTTTCGTTCAGCTGCAAAAGTAGAGAATCCATCCTTCCCCATGATTTGTTTTCAACCGATACCTGCGCTTCAATGGACCATGTCGGTCTTGAAATTACAAACTTCAGGATTTCTGAAAACGGACTATAGCCAGTGCTCCTGTTCCTGCGCATAGCGACAGGCAGCCCAATCCTTATCTCTCTGACTGACCCGCCTTCGAATATTATTTCCACGCCAAGCCCAGCGAGCCTGGCCCGGGTTGACAGTTCATGCCATTCAGCAATATTCCTGACGGAAATGGTGGTTGATTTTGAAATTAATGTCTCGAGCATTTCAAAATTGAACTCTTTGGCAAGGCTATCCTCGTCCACCCTGTAAAATGATTCCATGACCTGCTCCGTCTCCTTGTCCCCGTACATTCCTGCCACGATCTCTGCTGGAGTCACGCCGAAGTGTGCTGCAGCATCCCTCAGGATAGCTTCCCTCTCCTCAGGGCGGTAGGCCGGGAACCTGGCCTTCCTGAAGAGATAATCCCTGATTTCCGGCGCGGGAACCAGGGAGGGTGGCACAAAGGATGACTTCCTCATAATCAAAAGCGCAAGAGCCCGGACTATCTTGTGGTTCTCCGACCTCGACTCCAGTCCCCTGATCTCCTTGTCGATCTCGCCGGAAGTCTTCCCGATGCCGGACTGAAAAATGGAAATGACGTCGGTGCAGTACTGGATATTTTCCCTGGTGAGGAAAACTGGGAACACGAGTCCGTTCTTCCTCCGCTTAAGCAACATCAGTTCTGTCGGGAACACCCTTTCGCCTCCTCTTTGAAGTGCCAAATTCCGAGGTCCCCCTGGCCACTACCTCATACAGTGTGCTTTTCTTCGAATCTCCGGGACGCAGGATTCTACCAAGTCTCTGCCTGAACTGCCTGGTGCTCCCAGATCCGCTGAGAACAACTGCCACCGAAGCATCCGGGACGTCAACTCCCTCGTCAAGGATCCTTGAGGCGGCGATTGCATTGATCTCACCGTCACGGAACATCTCCAGGTACCGCTTCCTCTCCTTCGCGGAGGTAAGATAGGTGAGGGCTGGTATCAGGAATTCCCTTGACATCATATAGGCGGTGTTTGTATCCTCGGAGAAGATGAGCATCTTTTCCTGAGGATGTTTTCCCATAACGTATCTCACAACATCTATCTTTACCCTCGAGTTGAATGCTATCTCCCTTGCCTTTCTCCAGGCGTTAAGTGCCTCCCTCCCCTCGTGAGACCATGAACGCATTATGAATTTCTCAAAATCCCATGGGCCAGCGAGCTTTACGCTGTGGCTCCTCAGGTATGACACAAAAATTTCCCTGTTTTTCTCATACTCCTCGATTTCCTCCGGCGTGAGACTGACGGGTATCCTAACTATCCTGTAATCCGCTATGTATTCGCTCAGCTCCTCGTATCCCAGTTCGAATATCTTGCCGCCCATCACGTCTTCCAGGGTTTCATGGAGCCTGTCTGTTCTCTCGTATGTTGCAGTCAGCCCCATCCTGAATGGAGATGCAAACTTGACCGCAATCTGCCTGAACTGTTCCGATGCCAGATGGTGAACCTCATCAATCAGCAGGAACCTGAACCTGTTGCCAAGAGTGTCTGCCATCAGGTATGCCGAGTCGTAGGTGCAGACAGTTATGTCCCTTATCTCCTTAATCCCGCCCCCTATCTGCCCTATTTCGGTTTCGAATACCTCGGACAGTTTTGTTCTCCATTGCGAGATCAGCTCCAGTGTCGGGGCGATTATTATTGTGGTCGTGGAAAGCCTGGAGATTGCTTCCATGCCTATGTGTGTTTTCCCCGCTGCCGTCGGGAGTACGATGATCCCCCTGCACGCATTCTTCTCCCACTGGTCTATTGACTCAAGCTGGTATGGCCTAAGGATATCCTTCATTTTGAGGTTAAGGTGAGGATCGCCAAGAAACACATTGTCGACGGCTTCCGGATACTTTTTTTTCAGATCGGAATACATGTAGCCTGGCACCGAAGGGGGAGCCCCACCATAGCCACCCCTTGCGTCGGCGGGTTGGTCGTTCCCTGAGACAATGACTTTCCCGCTGGAGAATTTCAGGATCATGTTGAGCCTCGAGTCATATTGAAAATCAATTAATAAAATTATACCAGATTGTTGGAATTCCCATTCAAACGAGTTATGAGTGACGTGGCAGGTGCATTTTTAATACGTTTGTCTGTTAACGTGGTAATGAAGACTGCCACCTGGATGCTCTCGCTCAACCGGACTGTAAGGACGTTTATTTTCTCCATCCTCGCGCTCACTGCGCCGTACTATCTCTCGGACATGGGCATTTCCCCGGTTTATATCGCCCTTGTGATAATGGTTAGCGGAATCTCGTCAACTGCTTTTGTCTATGGGTTCTCCAGGCTGGCCCTGGGAGAGAGACGGAAGCTCATGATTCTGAGCCTGCTTTTTTCAGCCTCCCTGTTCCTCCTTTTCGTATACCATGGAATAGCACTTTACATAATTGCCATAGTCCTGGGTGGAATCCCGCTTTCAGGACGTGACTTCACGCACAACCAGGCCATAGAGCAATTCTCCATCAGCGTGAATGAGAATGAAAGGAGAAGCAAGAATTTCGCGTTCTCTCTCTATAATTTCGGGTCCTATGCATCAGCAGCCATCGCATCAGCTTCAATTTTCTTCCTTTATGCTTCCAATATACAGGCATTCTATGAAATCTGCTTCTTCCTTTCTCTCATGCAGTTCGTATCATACGGATTATTGTCCATTCCCATGGATACCCGGAAAGCGAAAGCGGAACACAGGCAGAAGCTGAAAAACAGGGATGTTCCAATCCTTTCTGCTTTATTTTCTATAGATTCACTGGGCGGCGGGCTCGTAGTCACGTCGATGATTACATTATGGTTCAAGCTTGTATATTCTGCGACACTCACACAGATAGGCTTCATATTTGTCATCGTTAACATTGTAACTGCAATTTCAATCATTCTTTCATCGGTTATCTCCAACAGGATGGGTCTTGTGAGAACCATGGTATACACACACCTGGTCAGCAACGTATTTCTGGTGCTGATTCCCCTGGTCCATTCATTCGCCATAGGCCAGATCTTCCTCTATCTACGCCAGACTACAAGCCAGATGGACGTGCCAGCTAGAGACAGTTTCACCAACACCCTCATACCACAGGAGCAGAGAATTCAATCCAACGCGAGGTTCGTAATGGTGAGGAATTTCTTCCAGATTCCTGGGCCGGCCATAGGCGGTGCAATACTGGAATTCTATCCTCCACTCCTGTTCATAGTCGCTGGCGGATCGAAGATACTGTACGACCTTATGTTCTTCGGCAGATACCACAAAACCGGCCTGTGAGTCAGGTATGCCTTTTTTCTGCAACTAAATGGTTAGAAGAACACTCGTATTGGATTAACGGGAATTCCAGCGACATGGCCTTTATCATGTTACTCAATTTTCCTTTCCGTTTTGATCCTGAACCTCAAGCACATTCTTTCAGTACTGCGTATGTTCCTTCTATCCCATATCAGTTTTTTCTATGCTCGAACTGATCGTTCAAGTATCAGATGTCTATACCGCTACTGGGATGATACATTATCTTTTGGGAGGATAATAACCAGAGATCCAAATGCGTTTAATATGCCCTTTGAATCATAGCCTCTTTCCCCGAATAGCCGCGTTACATTTCCATTTATGGTTTCAGGTTTTTCCTTGCTACCTGAACTCCATTCACATATTTACCGGAGGCGTTATAAATAAATATGGAACTCTTTAACATTGTGAGGGTAACTTGAGTCCCTCTGCCACCAGATATATGATCGTGTCCTGGTATTTCCGGGCCTTGTAGCCATATAACCTTTTGAATGCACTACGGATCTTGTTTTTCAGTCCTTCCACAACAGCGGAATTTATTCCTGCCAAACTCAAGCATATAATGGTCGCTGATCATACTTTGTGTTTCTATTTCCTTCAACGACGAATTGCCCCTACCGCCTTAACTGACAATGATTTACCTATTCTTGACCATACTGGAGAATCATGCAGAAATATAACTGCACAATGAAGCTTAATAATCTGATGATGCATGATCACGGGACATGCTCGATACTTTTAACGGGATTATTGAGAAAAACAGAGATATAATGGATCGCATAGCCAGGAATGATTTTGTAACCGCAATGAACATAGGTGTGCTGGAAAACAGAGATTTTGTCAGGTTTCTGGAGCAGGATCGCCTCTTCCTCAAGGAACATTCAGGCAGCATAGCCATACTGTCCTCGAGAATGACGGATCCGGAATCATCACGCACTCTCCTATCTCTCTCACAGGGGATGTTTGACGAGTACATGTTCCATCACCAGCTCCTCAGCAGCCTTGGTGAGATTAATAATTCCGGTATGGAGACGCATAATGAGCCGACCATGACAAACCTGTCCTATGTATCGTTTCTTTACAGGACTTGTAACCAGGCCGCCACAAGCAAGGCACTTTCTGCAATCCTGCCCTGCTCCATCACCTATTACGAGATCGGGAGCAGGTACAGGAAAACGGCACATGCCAAGTACAGGCCATGGTTCAGCTACTACGGGTCATCGGAACAGAAGAGTTACATTGAGGATCTCATTGCCGTGTATGACGGGCTGGATCATCACGACTCCGGAGATGAGAGAATTTTCAGGTTGGCCGCAAACTATGAGCTGAGATTCTGGGAAATGTCGCTCATGGGAGAGAGTTGGATCTGAGGCTTCGGTCGTAACCGGCTCCGGACACTATCACGATGATCCCGGCAGTTACCGCAACCGCAAAGGCGTAAATGTATGCATATGCGGGGCTTATGAAATACAGGGCACCCATCACCAGGTTGGCCATGAATAATCCTGCGCTTCGCGACGCCGAAAGCCACCCCATGCCCTTTCCGACATTCTGCGAAACCTTGGATATGATCGTTGGCTCGAATATTTCCGTGAACCCGCTTCCGATGCCTATTATCATCACGGATGCGTAATAAACCGCAGTCTGCATATGATAAAGTATGGTAATGGCGAACAGCAGCGCGCCGACGCCAGCGAGGATATAGCCAAGCAGGCCGAGAGGGAGAATCTCCAGCCTGAACCTGACTCTTGACATGACGAATCCCGTGGCCGCGGAAACCGCCAGGAAGACCGTATAGGTGAACGCTCCGAGAGCGAAGCTACCTGTTGCCGTAGCCACGGTCAGGATAGGAAAACCCATGCTGTAGTAGCTGAAGCCAAAGAGTGCGGAGGCGAATATGACCCCTCGGAACGCACGACCATTCTTCACCGCCTTTATATCCTGACCAGCAGCCTCAGCCGGCTTCGTCTTCACGGCTGCTATGAGCAGGGTGGATATTATCAGGGGGGCCGCCGTGATCAGGAAGATTACCCTGAACTGATACCCGAGAGATATCATGGCGATGAACACCGCCGTTGCGATGAGTCCGCCACCAACGTCAAGACCATGCAGAAGACCGTATGCCCTGGACCTGTTCTCCCTGCTGACTGATTCACTCATCATGGTTCTCCTTGCGGGAGACCTGAAATTCCTTGCCCACCAACCTCCTGCGAAGGCTCCGATGGCCTCAGGCACCGTTGTGGCAAATCCCGTGAAGGAGAGGATGGGTATGAGTGAGTTTCCCAGTATGGCGATCCTCTTGCTTCCGAATCTTGCACTGAGCCTGCCTCCGAAAAAAGAGAAGAGAGATCCAACTCCATGGTTCAGAGCTTCTGCGAGGCCATATATATAAACAGGAGCGCCAAGTGTCAGGACAAGGAAGAGCGGAAGTCCTACTATGACCGCCTGGTATCCAAGGTCAGCAAAGAAGGCCGAGAATGCAATGAACAGCACGCTTCGAGTCATGGTGGACCTTGATTTTGCCACTGAATGATGAAAGGATGTCAACTAATAATATTTCCTCCTGGAAGCGCAAGTCCTCCACTGACATTCCTGGCATAGAAACAGCATGAGGCCGGCAGGACGGGCCGGAATCATTTGATATATATAGAATCTGGGTATCTCCGTATATGGATCCAATTATCAGTGACATATACAACTATTCGGCTGATTTAAGAGGCTCTGGGCTGGATTCCCAGAGAATGGACGAGATAAAGAAGAGGATAGCGGATTCCATCTTCGTGGCATATGCTGCGTCCAGATCAGAACCCGTCTCCATAGAACGGAACGCCCTTCTCCCGTCCAGGGGAAAATACAATTCCACCATATTTTTCACCAGTGATAAGGCCTCTTCAGAGATCGCCACCTTCATAAACGGTTCAATGACCAGGTATCTTGACTACAGCGACACTTACCTTTCAAAGGAGGCTCTCCATCCCTCCGATAATATTCCCCCGATCCTTGCCATGGCTGAGCCGTTCGAGTCACGGGGCAGCGACATCATCAAGGCGATTGACGTTGCCTACGAGGTGGTAGGAGCCCTTTCTGATGCAGTGTCCATCAGGGACAGGGGATGGGATCATGTTACATATATATCCATTTCTTCATCAGCGGGCCTTGGGCACCTGCTCGAAATGAACGATGAACGCTTTGAGAACCTTGTGAGCCTGGGACTGAACAACAACATAAGCATGAGGCAGACAAGGGCCGGGGAGCTGAGCATGTGGAAAGGGTGCACTGCTGCTGACGCAACGAGAAACAGTGTCTTTGCTGCCAGCCTTGCCCTTAATGGTTTTACTGGACCGTCTCCAGTATTCGTGGGAGAGATGGGTTTTGTGAAGCAGGTATCAGGACCTCTTAACCTTGGGCTTGGAAAGAAACGCGTTCTGAGAACCATGATAAAGAACTATCCCGTTGAGTACCACGCAATGAGCGCCGTTGAAGCGGCTCTAAAGATTCATGAGAAGCTGAGTGGCGGGATCAGGAAGATTTCAGTTGAAACCTTTGAGGTGGCAAACAAGATCATCATCAAGGACCCTGAGAAACTCAGGCCGAAGACGAAGGAGACCGCGGATCACAGCATGCCTTATCTCATAGCCTACTCCCTGCTGTATGGCGAGCCGACACCCGACTCATACTCCACCCGTTACCTTGAGGATCCGAAGATACTTGCCATCATAGACAAGATGTCATTCACAGTAACGGATAAATTCAACCGGATGTACCCGGAGTTCCTTCCTGTAAAAATTACCGTGGAAACCGACAAACAAACCTTCACCGAAGAACTCGATGTCCCGAAGGGGCACCACAGGAAGCCATACTCGTGGGACGACCTCATAATTAAGGGAAAGAAGGTGATGAGCGAGCGAAGCGCATTGGAGATCACAAACATAGCAAAACGCTTCGACAGAAGCGACATTGCAGAACTGCTGGAGGTTGTTAGAAATGTCCGTGATGAGAGACAACATTAACCTGGGACCCCGGAACCTGAGGGAACAGATGCGAAATGGATTCGTAGCATCCGCGGGAGTATTTAACGGCATATCAGCCATAATCGCACAGAGAAGCGGATTTCGGTCTACTTACCTTTCAGGGTCGGGGGTGGCCGGTGCCATGGGGTTTCCGGACCTTTCAGTCACCACCATGACTGAAGTTGCAGATGAAGCGGCAAGGATTACAGCCGTGACGGAAGTGCCCCTGATTGTGGACATAGACACCGGGTTTGGAGAAGCAATAAATGTTACCCGCACCATAAGGGTGATGGAAGGTGCAGGCGTGTCGGCGGTGCATATGGAGGACCAGGTGCTGCCGAAGAAATGCGGGCAACTGAACGGGAAGCGTATCGTCGATATGGATGAAATGATAAGCAAGATCAGGGCGGCAGTCGATGCACGGAAAAATCCTGACTTTGTCATAATAGCCAGGACAGACGCAAGGTCGGTCAACGGGCTGGATGATGCGATCGATAGGGCGAATGCGTATTTTGAAGCGGGTTCAGACGTTGTTTTCACGGAAGCCCTCGAAACCAAGGAGGAGTTCAGGACGTTTGCCAAAAAGGCCAGGGGACCGCTGATGGCAAACATGACAGAATTCGGTAAGAGTCCTCTTCTGTCCGTGGATGAACTGAAGGAGGCTGGATACCGTATGGTTATCTTTCCGCTCACCGCATTCCGGGCATTCCTGAAGACGGCAGCGGAAACCTATTCTGACCTTTTCAGGAATGGCACACAGCGAGATTTTATGGACAGGATTATGACGCGGGAGGACTTTTACAGCATAATAGGATATGACAATTATGAGAGAGAGGACAGGGAACTGGCGGGCAGAACAAGGAAATCGCAGCGCTGAAATCAATGAATAGAAATTAAGAATGCAGTTTTGTCTGCCCGCAGGATATATGATCCATAAGAAAACATCACCAGGGGATTTAGTTCCTGCTGGAAATACCGCTCTCAGATCACGTTGATCTTAATCTTCTGTGCACTCTGGTTGTATGCGGAGTAATCGCCCATCCCGAAGGGATATCCGACAATGATGTGTATTGGCCCGCTGTTCTGGAACATATGAACATCGGCGTCCGAGGGAAAGGTTACGCCCGATGGATGGGAATGAACGCTGCCGACTATTGAGAAATCAATTGGCTTGTTATAGGTCTGGAAAATTGTGTGCCTGTCACCCTGTATGGTTCCCGGAAGAATGGAAATTTCATAGATTATATTTTTCTCTGCCCTGAGATAGGCGCCGAATTCTTTCGGCATAGAATCCTTTGACGCCTCCATTATCATGCGCAGGGTTCTCCTCCTAATTGACCACAAGTTTAATCAGCTTCTCTCTCAGTTTTTCGTAGAATGTACCCTTAAGCGATACAAATCTGGCCCTGTCCTTTGATACGGAAATCTCCACTGTGTCGCCGACGCTGAGTGGTATCTGGACTTGCCCGTCCAGAATGAGAAGGCCGTCCTGCTCCTTCCCCATCTGCTTGACCGTGATAGTTTCGCCGGAAGGCACAATTATTGGCCTGGTCCTGGATCCGAATGGAGCGAGATATGAAATTACCATGGCGCTCAGGGCAGGCAGAAGTATAGGTCCCCCGGCACTGAATGAATAGGAGGTTGAACCCATGGGGGTCGCAACTATCACGCCGTCAGCTCCGGTGCCTTCTATGAAGTTCTTCCCTATATAGACGTTAAATTTCCTCAGCTTTGCAACCTTTCCGGTATAGATTACAGCTTCATTGGTGCATTCCACCTGCTTTACCCCGTTGAGGAATACGTCGAGTTTCATGCTCTCGCTGATCTTGTATTCACCGCGAATTATCTGGTAAATGGATCGCTCAATCTCCCCTATCTCAATCTCGGTCAGGAATCCAAGCCCACCCATGTTTATTCCCAGTATTGCCCCCTTTGCCATCTGGAGGGCACGCAGGGCGGTTCCGTCGCCGCCTATAGTTATTATTATGTCTGCGGAGATATCACCCATCTCCTTTCCGGGCCTTCCGAGCAATTCTGCGGTGTCCCTGTCAAATTCCACTTCCCAGTCCTCTGGAAAAATTTCAATTATCCTTCTCACTATATTTGCGCACCTGTTGCAGTCTCTTCGAATAACAAATGCTATTTTCAAAGAACCACCTTCATAAGGTCAGCACTTGAAAATGCCATCATGTTCTTTCTCTTCCGTACGTCAAGATCCATGTCAAACTCGCTTCCGTCTCTCTCAGTGACCGTGCCGCCTGCCTCCCTGACTATGGCAATTCCGGCAGCCACATCAATGTTTCTCAGAAAGTTGTTGCTCCCAAGATATGCCACCATATCGATTCCACCTGAAGCAAGGGTGGCAAGCTCCAGGGATGCACAGCCAAGCGTCCTTATCTTTGTGGCATGTCTTATAAGTTTTTTGGCCAGGGGATCTGATGCGTAGTCAGCGCTTAATGAAAAATACCCTCTCGACTCTCTGGAAGTCCTGATTTTTTTATTCAGCCTGAATGCACCCCTCCCCCTGTCCGAGTAAAAGTATTCACCGTTGGAGAGATTCATGACGAACCCTTTCTCGCTGTCCCCGATGGTCTTGCCTGTAATTGCGATGGATATGGAATACATGGGTATCCCCGCGTGTGCGTTGAAGGTGCCGTCTATTGGATCCACCACAAGGTTCTGGCTATATTTCCTGTCTATAAAACCTGCTTCCTCGCTGACAATGTTGTAGGGAAGATCATTTTCGTAGACAGTTTTCAGGAATATGTCCTCGCTCGCCTGGTCAATGTATCTGGTCGGGGTACCGTCCGCACCCATCCCCGTTATCTCCATCTTTGATGATGCCGATTCTATCTCCTCTATCTTTTCCATAATTTCTATTCCTGCGCTTATGAATATCTCAAAAATCCTGTCCATTGATGTGAACCAATCAGCGTAAAATGATATATAATAGTGTCTAAATGAAAAAAATGTTATGGGACTAACCTGCACCCTTAAGACTAATCGGCGGCTGCCATGCTGTCAAGCAGGACGTTAAGCCTCTGCGGTATCCTCTTGAGTGCATAGTTAAGGACGTCAATTGCCTTCAATGATCCGTCAGTCTCGAATTTGAAAATGAACCTGGTGTCATCCTCGACGATCTTCACGTTTTCCAGTTCAAAAAGCTCGGAAAGCTTACGGCACGGAGAATCATCTGTGAAGACTATTTCCTTGTCGTTTTCCCTGAAAACGGAATCAGGGCACGCTACCTTGAACTCCTCCCATCTTTCGAACTCTGCCTTCTTCACGGTGAATTCCCGGTGATACTTGTAAGATACGCCGGAGGTTGCCTGCCATTTGGCGTGATCCTTTCCCCTTCCGAGGATTGCCTCAGCGCTGACTATCATGGCCTGGCTCTTGCCGAGCTTAACTATGGGTATGTCAGGGTCTGCAGGCTTGAGGTCAGGGTTACCTATTGGCTGAATATCTCCGGAGGTAACAGTAGCCGGACCGTTCCTGTTTATTGAATAGGTCATTGTGCAGAGGGAACAACCCCTTCCACCGCACGAGCATTCGTCCCTGAAATTCATCGTGAGATCTGAAATAAGAGGCACCAGCGATAATCTGTGTGCAACAATCTCGTCGAAGAGAGGAAGCGAAGAATCGTAAACATTCCCATCTACGTCCCTGATCTGCCCGTGATGGAACGTGACCTTTTCAATGGCTAGTTTAGGAATGTCGTTGATCAAGGTACGCCTGAGAGAATTGGCTATTGATGGTGTTATATCGGAAATAGAGAACCTGGCAAAATTGTCTTTTAACTCAATAATCTTAAGCGGCATGAAAATCAGACTCTCCTGCCCCTTTTTCCTCCCTTCTTCTTTGTTCCGTCATGGGGAACCGGAGTAACTTCCTCGATTCTGAGAATTCTGAAACCTGCTCTTGACAGGGCCCTGATCGCGGACTGCGCACCTGGACCAGGTATCTTGGACTTGTTGCCGCCAGGTGCCCTCACCTTAATGATGAGTTCAGTCACCTCTTTCTCCCTCAACTTTTCTGCTACCAGATCAGCGGCTTTCATTGCAGCATATGGACTTGATTCGTCCCTGTCATTCTTCACGACCATACCGCCGGTAGCCTTTGCAAGGGTCTCAGCTCCCGTTGTATCGGTCACTAGTATTATGGTATTGTTCTGGGATGCGAATATGTGGGCTACGCCTGTTTTATTCATTGTTTTTCACTTTCCTCTTCAACCGGCTCTGCTTCTTCAGCTGGAGCTTCCTTTTCAGGTTGATCCTCATGAGTCTCGGTCCCAAGTATGCTCTGCCTTATGGGGTGAAGATCATCAAGAAGTGGTGAGCCAACAGAGTAACCAATTGATTCTTCCTCTGTGCCCTCAACGAGTATTCCGGGTATGGTGACACGCCTACCGTTAAGGAATATGTGGCCGTGGGTGATGAGCTGTCTGGCCTGTTTCGGACTTCTGGCCAGGTTCTTCTTGACCACAAGCGTCTGGAACCTTCTCTCAAGTATGCTTTCAACATTAAGTGAGAGAACGTCATCGAGAGATGCGTTGTTCCCGAGGATGCTGTACCTGTTAAGTCTCCGTATCATCAGCTGGAACTGCTTCATGGCCATCTCGTCGCTATATCTTATCTTGGCCTGCAGGTACCTTGCCTGAGCCCTGAATGACTCCAGAACTGACTGGGTCCTCCACAGTTCCCTCTTATTCTTGAGACCATACTTCTTTACTACTTCCTTTTCCTCGTCTATCCTTGTCTTTTCCCAGGGATGCCTTGGAGCGGAATATTTCTTGTGCGGAAATTTAGGATCACCCATTCATATTCACCTTACTGTTGCGGACCTTCCTTGCTCTTTACGACCCCAATGGCCAGTCCCCTTCTTCCATTGGATCTTGTTCTCTGCCCTCTTACCTTGTGTCC